>PMJE01000656.1 GCA_003157315.1 Myxococcales bacterium
CGGCAAGTCGTCGGCGTAGATCTCGGAATAGCCATAGGCGAAGCTGGGGAATTGCTTGCGGCGCGAAATCACGAAACCCTGCTGGCCCAGCACTGCCAGTTCTTCCGCGGTGGGGTTGAGGGTTGACGTCGTGATGCGGTCCAGGTTGGTGGCCGTGCTCGGATCGTAGCCGAGCGTGCCGTAGGTGACAGGATGCCGGGCTGCCAGATCGCTTGGCGTGAGCCCTGAGAAACCAGCCAGTTCGGTCGTCAGTCGGCTCTCCTCGGATTGGTCGGCTGGGGAAAGCGCGAGCGTCACCTTGGTCGGCTGCTCCGTCATCTTGTCTGTCGTGTCGGCCGGGGCAGCGTCGCCGGTTGTAGGCAGCACAGCAGCGTCCCAAGTTGTGGGTGTCACCGCAGCGTCGCCGGTTTTGGGCTGACTGTTCCCGCCGCAGCCCCCGGCAGCACTAAATAGGAAGAGACTCGCGATGGCAATTCTCATGGACAACCTCCAGTCGCAAAGAGCCCAGGCAACGCCGCGGCTTGCCTTGCAAGAAACAGTCTACGCCCTTTCTTCGTCGGCGTTGAGCATGAATAGCAGCCACCTGCGTGTGATCGGAGTCACAGAGCAGCCTAATACTGGCCGAGGCGAATCAAGCCCTAGTTGCGCTCAAGCACGACACCATCCGCGGCGCGGGCGTGTTGGTCTTCGAGTCAGGCGGATCACGGCATCCGCCCCTGCAACACTATTGTGGCGATCGCGCGCGCGGGCAGCGGTACGACGCGGCTTGCGGCTAATTCGCCGAGGGATGTCCAGGTCTCGGAAGTGGGCGGAGACCGAGTGGGGCCGGTCGACTCGCCGGCGACGGACAGATAGACCGTGCGAAAAGCCGCCGAGCTGCTGACGGCAAAGTCGCCCGAATCCACGCGGACGTCGATTGCGAGCTTGCCGGTGTTAAGCACGATTACAGTCAGCCGGTCGCCCTTGGGCGAAAGAAAGGCTGATGCGCGCACCTCGGGCTTGTCGCTCTTGCTGCCCACCCGCACGTCGCCCGGATCAGTGTAGCGCGCGTAATGGCGCAAAGAATAGTACTGGTCGCGCAGGCGCGGCCCATTGCGCTCCATGGAAACCAGGCCCCCGCCATCGCCCCAAATCAAGTCCCAGTAAAGGAAGGCCACCACCCCTTCTTCAACCAATGAATTGTGAATCAACCACGCGGTCTCAAATCCGCCCAGATAGCCGTGATCGTCGTCAGTCTGGAATTCCGTTTGAAAGAGCGGCTTGTCCGTCACCTGTGCCGCAGCCTGCATTTCGTCAATGAAACTATCCGGCCCTGGATCCTTCCAGTCCCAAATGTTGTCACTGCCCTTCTCGTACAAATGGTGGGCAATGCCAGACACGAGATCGACGTTCATGGCTTTGACGTATTTTTGCAGCAAGCCATTGTGAATGCCCAGCACTTCCGGGCCAAGCAGCTTGGGTGGATTGGGCAAGCTGGCCAGCTTGGCATGAACCGCTGCCAAGGCTTTGTCGTAGCCAGGATAGTCGCTGGTTTCGCTCGCCTCGAATTTGCACCCTTCCCAGGATGGAGGAATGAACGATGGCTCGTTCTCAATGCTCACCCAGTCGGGGACGATGCCGAGCGAGGCGTAGTGTACGAGTGAATCGCACCAGAAGTCAGCGAATTTCTCATAGACGAAACCGTCTTTCTCTTTGGCAAGAGTGCAATCTCGCTCGCCCTTGCAGTCTTCCTTGCCGTTGGCTTTCAATGGCGCCGGCGGGGACCAGGCCGAGAGCATGATCTTGGGTCGATGGCCGAGTGCCTGCGTCGCCTTTTGCAGAATTTCCACGTCCTGCGCGATGTTGCCGTCCTCGGGCTTGGTGATGCGCTGATATCGGTTGCGCAAACGCAAGATGTCCAGCCCCAGGTCGGGAAAAAGCATCTGGTAAATCCCGGGCGGCGGATTCGGCACCAACCTGTCCTGGTACCAGGCCAAGGATGCGCCAAAGCCCTCAAGCGTCTGGTGGCGCTCGGACGGCACGATCTTCAGCAAGGTCGACGCCGTTTGCGTGACCGAACTCGGTCCCGCGACCGGAGGCGGGCGGCGAATACACGCGCCCGCGAGCAGCAAGACAGAACAAAGGACCGCGTGTGATTGACTAAGGCAGCGAGACGGCATGACCCGGCATTGTTGGGCACAAGCCTGGCAAACGCAACGACGGTGCTTGAAGAAGAATGGCCAAGCCCAGGTCAGAAGGTCGTGCTCACCAGCGAAAACATCAGAGCGCGAGGCGCAGCGAAGATCGGTCCCTGGCGTGTCGGAACCGGGCTGGGGAACGAAACCGGCATCGGTGCGGGCTCGGCCACCTTGCGTTTCTTGAAGATGTGATACGCGACCATGGCCCCCACGGTGCCCCCAACTATCGCTCCCCCGACGCCCCCGAACGGAGCAGTGGAGTTGGGTTCTTCCAGGTCGAGCTTCATTGATCTGGTGGCGGCGTAGCCGATAGCAGTCCCGACAACCGTGCCCAGAAATGCCCCGAGGAGGGTGTACCCGAAACGAGGCTCATAGGAGGGACTGAGGTGGCCGACTCCCCAGACCGCGGTCGTGGTGACGAGAGGGACAAACAACATTGAAAGCGGTATCGCGGCATCGTTGCCCCTTGTGAGGAAAAGGCTGCCCAGACCGGCGCCGACCGCGCCCAGACCTCCAACCACGAACTGGAGAGCCCCGATTCCGAACTCGGCACCAACCGAAACCGGAGCCAGCTCGAGAACAGGATGGTTGGAGGGACATAGGCACAGCCCCGCCCCGCTCCCCTGCGGGCTGGCAGGATTGGCCACGCCCGGGATGCAGTGGCCGTCGCTATCCGCCGCGCAAGACGATAGATGACTTTCCGGGGCTGGGCTCGGCTCCCGGGCGTTGGCCAGACTGGAAGAACCGAGGCAGGGAAGGCCCAAGACCATGGCTGAAACAAGATGAACAAGTCGCACACCCAGATGCAAAGCAAGAAGAATGCCAGGCCCGGATGGAGAGGTCGGGCGGACAAACAAGCGATCGCAAGCTCGGCCCGGCGCCGATCTTCTGCCGATTTATCAACGAATGTGGCGGAAATCGAACAGCTACCTCCAGTCGTGGCAATAATCAGACCGATGCGCGCCTCTGGCACAGCCCCCTACGTCGTCCTCGAAAATGTGACCTTTCGTGGGCCGGACGGGCTGGCGTTTGCCCACAGCAACTTGTGCCTTTGCCCGGACGAACGATGGGCGATTACCGGGCCAAGTGACAGCGGCAAGGGCTTGTTGCTGGCCGCGCTGGCCGGCAAGGTGATCCTGGCCGAAGGCCGGCTACGCCATCCCTTCCTCGAAAACGATCCGCGCTTCGTGGATTCGATTTTCGGCGTGCTGCCACCGGGGAGCATCGCAATGGCATCAATGACTCAGCACCGCGAGTTACTCCTCGCGCGTGAGTTTCATCAGCTGCGTTGGCACGGCTCATTCACCACAGGCACCGCCCGCGTGCGCGAGTATCTGGAACGCGGGGAAGTCGAGCAGCGCAATCCGTTTGCAGTGACGGACAGTGAGGGCGCGCAGGCTTTCGAGTGTGCGCGCCAGCGCGAAATTGACCGCTTCGAGCTGGCGCCGCTGCTCGATCGTCCCCTGGTGGCGCTGTCGAACGGCGAGTTGCACCGGCTGCTGCTCGCCCGCGCGCTGATGCTGGATCCCGGGCTGCTTCTGCTCGACGAGCCCTTTGCCGGACTGGACACGCACAACCGCCAAGCGCTGATGGAGATCCTGGATAGCCTGCACCGGGACGGCATCGGCGTGGTGCTGTCCACCGCGCAGCCCGACCTGCCCGCAGCAATCAGCCACGTGATTGAGGTGCAGGAGCACGGGATCGTGTACGCCGGCCCACGACGGGAGAAGCACGTCCCAAGCGCCGTGGTCGCGACCCACGCCAACCTGGCCGGCAGCCCTCCTCTCGTCGAATTCCGCGACGTCACGGTCAGGCAAGGCCCAATAGTCCTGCTGGACCACGTGACCTTCACCATCAGCCCCGGCGAGCACTGGGCCCTGGTGGGGCCAAACGGCAGCGGCAAGTCCACCCTGCTCAGCCTGATTTTGGCCGACAACCCGCAAGCCTTCGCCAACCACATACGCGTGGGCGGCCGACAGCTCGGGCCAGGCTGCAGCATCTGGGAGATCAAGGCCAGCTTGGGCTGGGTCTCGCCCGAACTGGATACGCACTACCCGCCGGAGGCCAGCGCGCAGGATGCCGTGGTGTCCGGTTTCGCCAACTCGCTCGGTGTCTACGACGAGCCAACCACCGAGCAGAGAGCAGCCTCGGTCGAGTGGCTCAACCGTCTAGGCCTGGCAGGCGTCCGCGATCGGCCCTTTGCCCTCCTGGCCACTTGCGATCGCCGCCTGGTCCTGCTGGCCAGAGCCGCCGTGCATGGTCCCTCGCTGTTGCTCCTCGACGAGCCCTGCCTGGGCCTGGACCAGCCCGGCCGCGAGCGCCTGCTTGCCGCGATCGAGGCGACCGCCCTCTCTCTGCATGCCGGCATGATCTTCGTCACCCACGACCCCACCGAGATCCCCGCCACGGTGACCAAGCTGCTCGTCTTGGAGTCCGGCCGCCTCCGCCACGCCGGCCCCCGCGCAGACTGGCAAGGCTGAAATAGAATGCGCAGGTCTGAGCGGTATAGTTCATCTGGTAGATGGCCGATGATTCACCTAGCCCAGCCGACGACATTCCCGCCGAGGAAGAGCGACTGCTTGCGTGGGTTGCGCGAAGCCTGGCCGTGGCGGCGGCAGAGAAACCGGCGGGCAAGGCCGCGCGACGCTCGCATGCCTACGATGCCGAGTTGATGGCTTTGCGCGACGAGATCGGCGAGGCGCGCCTGGAGGACGTGCCGGCGCTGATCGCGCAGATGGAGCGCTTGCAGGAGGTTTCACT
>PMJE01000446.1:0-11324 GCA_003157315.1 Myxococcales bacterium
CTCGTCCCGCTGCTTGTCGGTCTCTTCGCGCGCCTTGCGCTCCTGCTCCGCTCGCTCTGCTCGTTTCTTGTCCGCCAGCTCCTCGTCGCGGCGCTTCTGCTCATCACGTTCGGCCCGCCGCTTTTCAGCCTCTTCGCGCGCCTTGCGCTCTTGCTCCGCTCGTTCGGCGAGTTTCTTGGCGGCGCGCTCTTCGTCGCGACGCTTCTTCTCCTCGCTCTCGACTCGCCGCCGATCAGCCTCCTCGCGCGCCTTGCGCTCGGTCTCTTCACGGGCCTTGCGCTCCTGCTCCTCCCGTTCGGCGAGCTGCTTGGCCGCCAGCTCCTCATCGCGACGCTTCTGCGCCTCACGCTCGACACGCTGCTTTTCAGCCTCCTCGCGTGCCTTGCGTTCCTTCTCCTCACGCTCAGCGCGCCGCTTGGCATCTTGTACGGCGTCGCGACGCTTCAACTCCTCAGGAGGAAGCATGGTCGCCTCGCGCAGCTCCGCCAGCGGCTTGCGAATGGTCTCATCCAGCGCGATCTCGCTCTTGATGTCCGCCGCCACCTTGCGCACCTCGCGGATGGCCTTACCTAGCCCAGAGGCGATCTCCGGGAGCATGTTGGGCCCGAGGAAGATCAACGCGACAAGAAGAATGACGACGATCTCCTGAAAGCCGAGGTTCAACACGGTGGCTCTTTCTAGATCGGAATCTCGCGCAGTTCTACCCCGGAACGACACCCATGCGGAGAGAGCGCCTGGGTGCTACCCCCGGAAGAGCTCCATCTGGCGCGGAGGGTCTATCGCGTATGCGTCGTAGCCGCGCTCGCGCAGGATCGCGGCAAAGGTTTCGGCGAATCCCCTGTGTAACGCGACCTCGTGTGCCCCGGTCGCTTCGAGATACGCGATCAGGTCGGCGAACCCCGCTTGGTTGGATAGCGCGATGCCCTGGTCAGCGCACATACAATCCACGGCGGTGCGCTCGACGCTGAAGCCAGAGACGAAAGCGAAGCTCGGTGAATCAAGTGCGCCAAGCGCCGAGGCATCGCGCGCTTCCGGCGGCCAGAGCAATGCCTCGTGCGGGCCCAGCTTTCCCGCAAAGCGACGCAGTGGCGGACAGGAGGCGCCAGCCTGACCAAAGCGGGCGAACACCCCCATGATCGTGCCATGCGCACGGGTAGCAATGCCGGCAGTCTGCAGCACCTCTGCCACCGCCGGCGCCGGGCCAAAGGGGGAAACCAGCAGGACCGGCGCACGCCGCGCGGCCAGCGCCGCCTCGACAAACCGCCGCAACGCCGCCTCCGCCTCCTCGCGTGGTGGCAACACGAAGCGTGGATCTCCGAAGGTGGCGTCCAGGCAAACCGCGTCTGCAGCCCTGGGCTCTGCGGGAGCAAGGCTGGCGAAGGCGCGCTCGCGGCAGATGGTCCCGGCGTAGAGCACCCGGCGACCGTCCACTTCGCAGAGCAGCGAAGCCGCGCCCGGCAAGTACCCCGCTGGCACCAGCGCAAGGCGCAGCCCACCCAGGTTGAATGCCCGTCCGAAACCAGCCGGCAAGGTGCGCCCACGCAAACGTTCCCCGGCTGCGCCGAGCAGCACCAGCGTCCCCTCGGTGGCAAGCAGTTGACGCCGACCTGCCCGGCGTGGTGACAGGCTGAACGACGACCCGGGCGCCAGCGCCTTGGCGTGCGAGAGAAACACGAGGTCAGTGGCAAACCCCGCCGCATCGCAGGTGAGCTGCGTGCCATCCAAGGCAACACCCGCGTGGTAGCTGAAAGCGTGCTTGCGACGGCGGGACATGACAGGATCCTTATAGTCGCAATGGTCAGCGGTGGGGCGGGGTCAGATCGCGAATTTCGAGAGCTCGCAAGATGCGCTCGCTTTCGTCGATCAGGCCCGGATCGCGATCGCGCAAGAAACGCGTGGCGCTCACCAGGAAGCCCCTGGCCTGGAAAACCGCCACCCACACTCGCGCAAAGCTCTTGTGATCACCGGGCCGCACGCCAGGGTCGTCGGCGACAAAGCTGCGGCCTTGCACGCCGCGGTCCGAAAACGAGTGAACTTCCCCCAAGTTGGGCGTGCCTGACAGGTTTCGCCGGGCTTCCGCGACGACTCGGTCAAGATCGGGAGCTGGTTGGCTCTCCGTGACGGTCAGCAACCATAGCACCGGGCGCGGCCCACTGGCTTGCAGACGGATTCGGGCCGAGGCGGGCTGGCCCTTGCTCACCTCGAGGTTGTCGGCCCAGCCCGACGGCAGGTTGAGCACAAGCACCTGCCAGCCCGCGATCGGGTAGTAGCGCTCCGAGGTCTGGTCAACCGCCAAGTCCAGGGCGTGGTTCTGGCTGGGATCGCGCCGCCAAAAGCGGTCGGGCAGGTGTTGTCCAGGCTCGGACTGCGGCGGCCGCCTTGCGATGGCCTCGCCGCTCATCACCGATTCGGTCAGCGCTTTCATCGGTTCCAGGATCTCGACCAT
This sequence comes from Myxococcales bacterium, assembly GCA_003157315.1. The sequence continues at coordinate 2,447 of PMJE01000446.1, forward strand.
CTCCAGCGGCGGCCGGTCCTCCAGCACCCGGTCCACCACGTTGCGAAGTATGGTCGCTTCCGCCTGCGCGGTCGCGACTTTGCCCGAGGCCGCAAACAACAGGGTTCGGTCGTACAGGACCAAGGGATGCCCGGGCGCGAGTTCTTCCGCACGCGCGTAGGCGCGCGTGGCAAAATCATCCATGCCCCACCGCCAGGCGCGATAGCCCAAATTGAGGAAATTCTGCGCCGCCAGAAAACCGTCGTTGGTCTGCCGGCTGACCTCCTCGAAGGCGGCTAGGGCACCGCTCGGTGCACCACCCTGCATGAGCACGTTCCCCACCGACGTCCACGATTCCGCGGAGGGAGCCAGCTCGACCGCACGCCACGCCGCGCGCGCCGCCTCCTGAAGACGGTTCGCCCGCCGCAATGCCGAGGCCAGCCGGCCCCAGGTTTCGGCATCGTCAGGATGGTCGGCCGCGGCCTGCTCGGCCGTGGCGATCTCGGCGAGCAGAGGATCGGCCTGCGGGACCGGCGCGAGCGGCTTGGACGGAACCGGACCCGGGGCCGGAGCTGGAGCCGGCGAGCGCGGGGCCGGGATCGGGTGGGCGCAGGCGGCCACAGAAGCCAGCACCAGGAGCAGGCAGAGTCGTTGCATTTGGGTGATCTTAGTACCACCTCTCGAGAGCATTCGTAGCTGAATGAGCGACCGATTGGACGGCAATCGGTGAGACTCTGACACTTCGCGGATGTGCCGTTCAAAACCCGACATGAAACGCCGCGATAGCCGCTGTCTCCTGTGGGCTTTTTGAGCAAATCGCTCTCAACAAGTTTGGCATGAGGCGTGCTTCGGCGATGGCCTATGTCTGTGCCGAGGCTCAGGCGACTGCTCCATCGCTGGCTACGCCGCCGGCGGGTCGGCCGTGCCTACGACATGGCCAAAGAGATCGCGCGCCAGCTTTCTCCTGGCCAGCGCGTTCTTGATGTTGGGTGCGGCACTGGCTACATCGCGCACCTGCTTGCCGCGTTCCTCGGCGTGCCCGTGCAGGGTACTGACGTCGGACCAGGCCCCGAGGCCCCCATTGCATTTGTTCCCATCGTCGATTGTGAACTTCCTTTCGCACCCGGTTCGTTCGACGTCGTGTTGTTCTGCTACGTGCTTCACCACGCACCCAGCGCCGAAACCCTGGTGAACGCGGCACGCAAGGTGCTGCGCCCAGGTGGTCGCATCGTCATCTACGAAGACACGCCCCGTTCCTGGCTCGATCGCCTGTTCTGTTGGCGCCACCAACGCCGATGGATCAAGCGAACAGGTCCCTGTACCTTCCGCAGTGATGCAAGCTGGGTCTCGTTGTTTCAGGGACTGGATCTGCAACTCCTGGTTCGCCGTCGACTCTCGCGCTTGCGTGACTGGAGCTACCCGGTTGCGCGCAGTTTCTACGTGTTGCGTGCCCTGTGATCGCAGCGGCCCCGCCGAAAGCCGATGCTACGCTATCGCGAGCAAGGCGCGCTCGGCTTGTGCCACATACGCCCCGCCGAAGAGGTTGACGTGAACCATGAGAAAGTAGAGTTGATAGAGTGGCACGCGTTCCTGGTGGCCGGGGTAAAGCGGGCAAGCCTCTTCATAGCCGGCGAACACGCGAGGCCCGAAACCGCCGAACAGGCGCATCATGGCCAGGTCGACCTCGCGGTGGCCGCCGTACACGGCTGGATCGATGAGGCAGCCCGCGCCGGTTTGGTCCACGATCATGTTGCCGCCCCATAGATCGCCGTGCAGACGCGCCGGGGGTTCGGCCGGGCCCACGCGTTCATCCAGCACGGTAAAGAGGCGGTCGAATCCGCGGGCCATGGCCGAGCTGCACAGGCCGGCGTCGCGCGCCAGACGAAGCTGCGGTTCCAGTCTGCGGCTGCGGTAAAACTCCGGCCAGCTCGCCGCAGGCGTGTTGGACTGGGGCAGACGCCCGATGAAGTTGTCGTGATCGAGGCCGAAGCCTGGCGCCCCAAAGCGGTGCAGGGCTGCCAGATCGCGGCCCAGCCGTTCGTCGAAATCGGGCGGTCGCCGCGCGGGTGAGATGCGTTCGAGAACGAGAAAGGTTTCGCCCACCGCCAGCACCTGCGGAACCCGCAGCGCGCGGGCCTGCGCCAACCAGGCCAGGCCGCGTGCCTCGGCAGCGAACATGGTTGGATCCGCGCCGAAGTTGCTCTTGACGAACACGACCCGCCCATCCGCAAGTGTCATCTGGTTGGCGTCGTTGATGTCACCGCCAGCCACCGCGCACGACGATTGCACCGCGCTGCCCAGNNTCGAACACGCGATCGAATCCGTCGATGCCGCCATAGTAGGGATCGGGCACGTCGGAATTGGGCGGCGAATCTGGGTCGAACTCGCGCAGCAGGTGCAGCTTGGCCCGCGCCTGCGCGTCAGGGGCCAGCTGGAGCAAGTCGGCCAGGTTTTCGCGGTCGAGCGCCAGCACATAGTCGAAGCGCGCGAAGTCCGAGCGCCGGAACTGGCGCGCTTCGCCGGCAAGTGGCATGCCCCGCCGCGCCCCCACCGCTTGGCTGCGCTGGTCGCGCGCCTCGCCCACGTGCCAAGCGCCGGTGCCCGCGCTGTCGATTTCAATCGCGCCGTCAAGACCCGCCTGCCGCACCAGGTGGCGCATGACCGCCGCGGCAGTGGGGGAACGACAGATGTTGCCCATGCAGACAAAGCTGATCGCGATGCGCGCCCGGCTCATGTCATGAGGCTCCCGAAGAGCGTGGCGGGATTGGCGCGCTCGATTTTCACGTCGACCAGCGCGCCCAGGGCGGCTGCCGGTCCGGCTGGCACGATCACTGAACGGAAGCTGTCGGTGCGGCCCAGCAGCTCGTCCGGGCTTCGGCGCGAGACTGTTTCCAGCAGAATTCGCTCGCGCCGCCCCACTTGCGCCGCGTGGATCTCGCCCGTGATTTGCCTTTGCAGATCGATCACCTGGGCCAGGCGTCGCTGCTTCACCTCAGCCGGAACATCGTCGGTCATGGTCCGCGCGGCCAAGGTGTCGGGACGTTCGGAATAGGCAAAGGTGAAGGCGTTGTCGAAGCGCAGCTCCTGCAGGGCGTGCAAGATCTCGGCGAACTCCTGGTCGCTCTCGCCGCAAAAACCGACCAGCACGTCGGTAGTGATGGCCACCCCAGGCAAGGCCGCGCGCAGGGCCGCTACCAGCTCGCGATACTGGAAAAAACTGTAGCCCCGCCGCATGCGCGCCAGCACCGTGTCGGAGGCCGACTGCAGGGGCAGGTGCACGTGCTTGCAGATCTTGGCTGACTCAGCCATGGCCGCAATCACGTCCTGGGAAAATCCCAGCGGATAGGGCGACATGAAGCGAATCCGCTCCAGACCATCGATACCGGCCAAATCGTGCAGGAGGGTCGCGAATCCTGCGTCGCCGTGCCGATACGAGGTCACCGTCTGGCCGAGCAGGCGGACCTCCTTGCCGCCTGCCGCGACCAGGGCGCGCGCCTGGCGCAGCACCTCGTTAGGGGTGGTGCCGCGCTCGCGCCCGCGCGTGTAGGGCACCACGCAGAAAGCACAGAACCGATCGCACCCGCGCTGGACCGCGATGTGGCCGACCACGGTACCAGTGACGTCGCGGGCGGGGTCGAGGCCCTGGTAAGTTTCGTGCGAGTCGAGAGTCGTGTCGTCGATCTTCGCGCCGGCGCGCGCCGCTTCGATGTGAGCCAGAAGTCGTCGGTAGCCATCCGGTCCCACCACCAGGTCGACAAAGGGCGCCCGGGCACGTACCTGGCCGCGCAGGTGCTCCGCCATGCAGCCGGTAATTCCCAGCACCACCTTCGGTCGTTTGGCCTTGAAGGTAGCCAGCGTGCTGGCGCGTCCCCAAACTCGCTCCACCGCCTTTTCGCGTACCGCGCAGGTGTTGATCAGAATCACATCAGCCGCGGCCGGATCATTGGTCCTCTCATAGCCCGCACCCTGCAGTAGGCCGAGCACGATCTCGGTGTCGGCCACGTTCATCTGGCAACCGTAGGTCTCGACGTAGGCCAAGAGGCTCATGCAAGGGATCTTCTGATCGCAAGGTCTACTTGCTCGAAAGACGCGTCACCTGCCGGACGGCCTCGGGCCGCGAGGGAGCATCCTGGGGCGCCAGCTCCAAGTATCTCTTGAACGCGGTGAGCGCGGCCGGCTTCGANNGGAAGTGCTCGATGGCCGCCTTGGGCCGGCCGTGGTCCATCTCCTGCCGGCCCAGGCGATAGTGTGGCTCCGAGGCGTCGGGAGCCACGCGAACCGCGTCCTGCCACGCGGCTTCGGCCTTGGGTTGCTGCCCCATCTTGTCGTAGCAAAGCCCCTGGAGGATGAGCGGCTCGGCCGAGGTGGGAAGCATCTTGGCCGCCTCCTTGAAATCCGCCAGAGCCCCTTCCACGTCGCCGTGCCGAAGACACGCGCGCCCACGTTCCATGCGGGCCTCGGGCAGGCTGCTGGCGGCGTCCAGCGCGGCCTCGGCCTCTTGCTCCTTGCCCGCCTTCAAGAGAGCCCGGCCATAGAAGAGGTTGTAGACGGGAAGCTTGTCCCACATGAGGGCTCGCCGATACTCGGCCAGGGCCGCCCCCAACTCGCCGCGGGTCTCGTGGATGCGCGCAAGCAGATACGAAGCCTCGGCGTTGCGCGGATTCTCGTCTAGCACTTTCTTCGCCTCGCTCTGGGCAAGCTCCAACTTGCCCAGGTCGAGCGCCAGCCGCGCCAGCGCCAGACGCAAACTCGGCGTCACCCGGCCGGTGTTCAGCTCCTCTTGATAGCGGGCCAGCGCCTCGTCTTTCTGGCCCAAGGCGAGACAGACAGTCGCCAGCCGTTCGCGCAGCCCAAGCGTGTCCGGCATCTCCTTGAGCGTGTCTTCAAGATAGGCCTTTGCCTCCTTGGGCTTGTCCTGCGCCTGCAAGGCGGCAGCCACGCCCATGCGCGCCCGAGCAGACTTGGGCTCCGTCTCCAGCGCCTTGCGAAAGACCTCCTCGGCCTTCACTGGCTCCTTCGCTACAATCAGGGCGTCACCCCAGGCCAGCTGCAAAATGGCCGCAGGNNTTGGGATCGCGCTTGAGTGCCTCGCGATAGCCCTGCTCCGCGCCCAGCAGGTCGGGGGACTGTCGCGTGGCTGCGGCAACCCCGTTCCAAAAGGACTCCCTCGGGTCGTTGGGTGCGGCCTTGACAGCCAGGGCGATGAGCTTTCCGCCTTGTTCCGCATTCTTCGCTGCCAGATAGGCGCCACCCAGGGCGAACTTGCCGGCCGTGACCGCTTCCAGCGCGGATCCTGCAGCCTTGAGCGTGGTCAGCGCCTCATCGTAGCGTCCCGCATAGAGAAGCGATTCCCCCAACGCCAGGTGCGCTGTGATCAGCCGTGTGTCGAGCGCGATTGCTTTGCGCAGCACTAACTCGGCGTCGTGGCTGCGTCCCAGCTCCAATGCGGCCTGGCCCAGCAGGAGGTTGGCTTGTGCCAGCTCATGGGGCGAAGCGGCCGGCTGCTTCTTGTCGACAAGGGCCTGGGCAGCTGCCAAGCGTTCTTCCGCTGTCGCCGCTGTCCGCGCCAGCCCCAAGGCGGCGCCAAAGTGCTCGGCGTTTTTGCTCAGAACCTTCTCGTACTCTGGACGCGCTTCGGGCTTGCCGGCTTCATCCAGCGCCCGCGCCAGCAGGTACTGGGCCACCAGTTCCTTGGGACGGGCAGCTGCGTACCGGCGCAGCGGCTCCACCGCAGCGGCGGGCTTGTCATTTGCCATCCGCGCCAGCCCCACGACCAGTTGGCTCTCAACCGCCCCGCCTTCCTTTCCCAGGGTGGGCTCGGCTTCATTCGGCCTACCCTTGGCGATGGCGAGCAGCGCCTTGACCCGTTGAAACCCAACCACGGGTTTCGGCGACGGCTTGATGGTTTGCACGAGCTCCTCAGCACGAACCGTCTTCGATGGATCCCCGCCGTGGACGAGGACATCGAGAAGCGTGATCTCGGCGGCCTTGCTCCGCAGGGCATCGCCTTCGTCCTGCAAAGGCCCGATGACTTGCGCAAGCTGATTCTCAGCCGCTTGGTAGGCTATCGGGCTGTCGTCGAGCAAGCCTGCCCCCGTCGGCCCGATGACTTCTTCGACCTTGGGTGCCTTGCGCGAGGATGGCAAGAAGACGGCGGCGACAACCCCCGCCACAACCACCACGCCGCCGACCGCGAAAACCCACTTGGGAATCCCAGCCTTCTTGGCCACTGGCCGCAGGGCGCCCCCACGCATGGGCGCTCGCCCCGCGACGGGCTGTAGTGCAGGCAAGTGGTCGGCGGCTGCAGCCTCGGCCAGTCCTTCGCTGGCAACTCGAGCTCCAGGAAAGGGCAGAGTCGCGGGCGCCTGTGAGCCCGAGTCGCCCTCCAATTCCAGGCTGAATCCCAAGTCCGCGCCGGTCGTTGGTCGCGAACTTCCCGCCGGAGTAGACTCGGACAAGGGCGGCGACGGGCTAGACGGCGTGGGCGCCGGTGCTCTGACCGGCGTGAGCGGCGACAACTTGAGCGCGGGCGCTCCGGTGGGCGCGGGCGGCGTCACCGTGGGCACCGCTGGCGGGAGACGCGCTGACGATGGAATTGGCGGCGGAGTTGTGCCACCGCGGCCCTGCCCGGCAGCGCCGGCCACCTTCGCTGCCGTAGCCGCGGGCGGTGATTTGGGCAATCCTGGCGCAGGCGGGGTTGGCGGCGTGTTGGCGGGCTCGCCCAGGTCCAACGACAATCCGGAGGGAGGCGGGCCAGACCTGGATACGGGCGCAGGCGACGCGTCCAAGTCCAGGCTCAGCGGCGGCCCCCCCAAAGTCGCCGGGAGATGCGGCGCCAACGACAAATCCAGAGCCAATCCCAGCGGTGGTGTCTTGCTGGAACCCCTCTCCGAACCGGGCATCCACCCAGGCCGCGTCCAACTCTTGGATTGGGGGAGATTCTCGGGACGCGGGGCTGCGTCGCGCGACACCGGCAAGTCAGAAGGACGCGGGACCGCTTCGCGTGGTACCGGCAGGTCAGTGGGACGCGGGACCGCATCGCGCGACACCGGCAGATCCCCAGGACGCGGACTTGCTTCACGCGGTACCGGCAGGTCGGTGGGACGCGGAACCGTGTCGCGCGACGCCGGCAGGTTGTCGGCCCTGACCGGCGGTCTCACCTTGAAGACGGTGCGGCAGTATATGCAGACGTGGTCAACGCCTCCGGCTGGAACGTCGCCACCGACTTCCTGAGCTTTCGCACATTTTGGACAGATGACTCTAAGGGCAGACAAGCGAGATCCCCCGGCTGGCCATTGTAGCATTTGTGCGCCTGGCTACGCGCACAGAAGCGCGCGCCGGTGATGGCGACCGGAAAGACCGAGGCAGCGCTAAATCACTGCTTGGCGGCCGTGGAATTCCGGTCAGCTTGCATGTACTTCAGACGCTCCGAAAGTTTGCGCATGAGTAGCATATTGGGCTCCGCGCTAGCTTGGACTCCCGCATCGGTCGGTTGCTGTCTGGTTTGAACCACGGATGGAATGGCCAAGACCATCCGCTCACGTGGACCATTCTCCTCCCTCTGCGTGGCCTGCTTGTCGAAAACCGATAGAGCAATATGCGGCTCTGGCAGAGGCTCCCTCTTCACCGCAAACCTCGGCACTGAGCGGTCGCGCTGCACCTCCGCTAGGGTATCTCTCCAATCGTTTGACTCCGCGGACGGCTGGACGCGAGGAGCGTCTAGCTTCCTCGGTAGCACTATGGCAAGTACCAAACCAATGATGGCCGCAACGACCAGCACCCCAAGCCATAGCCGCCACCGTGGTCGTCTATCCATTGTCAATTCACGCAGAAGTGGATTCCGCGGCTCACCAGCACGGCCAGCAGGCACGGACTAGCTACTACAAGAATCCATGCAGTTCGTGATCGTACAGGTCGTGATGTTGTTGTAATTGGTTTCCCCAGCTGGGTAGGAGGCGGCGCATCCATCGTTGCACGAGGCGGTTGTGCAGTTGGCCGCGCATTCTAGCAGGTTCGTGCAGGACGTGCTGCCAAAGCACACGAGGGCCTGGGCGCAACAACATTCGGCAAGGCATGTGCCGCACCGGTCTGTGTGGACGAAGTCAGCCGATGACATCCTGACAAGCATCACGCGGTTCGCGACACGAACGCTTGCGGTTACCGACGGGACTGTCTAATACAAGCTTCTTCTCTTACAGGACACTAGCATCAGTGCGCAGAACAAGCTCCCCAACTCGATTCTCCAATCTTGGGTGAAGTGCCTGTGTAGACAAAAGCCACAGCCCCATGCGTCATCTGCCGCACAGTTATGGATTAGGCGATGATTGGTAGTCAGGGATTTGAGTCAAGCGCAAACTTGATACACTCCGTCCACCGTGCGGTTCGCGGCTGACCTGCACATCCACTCCTATCTGTCGCGGGCGACCAGCAAGGAACTGAACCTGGAGCAGATCCATGGCTGGGCCCAGCGCAAAGGGATTGCTGTGGTCGCCACGGGCGACTTCACTCATCCACGCTGGTTGGCTGAGCTGCGCGACAAGCTGGTGCCCGCGGGGGACGGCCTCTATGCCTTGCGCCAGGAGTCTGCCAGGGCAGTGGACGCCGAAGTTCCGGCTGCCTGTCGCGCGCCGGTGCGTTTCATGTTGTCGGTCGAGGTCAGCAGCATCTACAGCCGCGGCGATCGCGTGCGCAAGGTGCACAATCTCATCTACACCCCCGATTTCGAGTCCGCGGCGCGCGTGTCGTCGCGCCTGGCCCGCATCGGCAACATCGAATCCGACGGGCGCCCGATTCTCGGCGTCGATTCGCACGACCTGCTGGAGATCACTCTCGAATCCTCGCCGGATGCCTTTCTCATCCCTGCGCACATCTGGACACCCTGGTTCTCGGCCTTGGGCTC
>PMJE01000446.1:11434-12574 GCA_003157315.1 Myxococcales bacterium
GAGGGCAAGTACCACGCCGACGGCCACCGCAAGTGCGAAGTGGTGATGACGCCGGAACAGTCTGCGGCCTGCGGCAAGACCTGTCCGCGCTGTGGAAAGCCGCTCACCGGCGGCGTGCTGGGCCGGGTGGCGGCGCTGGCTGACCGGCCCGCGGGCTTTCGGCCCGAGGGGGCCAAGCCTTTTGCCAGCCTGGTGCCGCTGGCCGAAGTTGTGGGCGAAGTGCTGGGCGTGGGAGCGGGCAGCAAGAGCGTGCGCAGCGCCTGCCAGAAACTGGTGGCACGGGTCGGGCCCGAGCTGAGCGTGTTGCAGGATGCGCCACTTGAGGACCTCGACCGCGAGGGGCCGCCCCTGCTGGCCGAGGCTGTGCGCCGCATGCGTGCCGGCGAGGTGAGACGGCAAGCTGGCTATGACGGCGAGTACGGCATCGTGCGCATGTTCGATGCGGAGGAGCGCCGACGCCTGCTCGCACAGACGGCCTTCTGCTTTGCCGGAACGGCCGTCGCTGCCAGCGAGAAACCAAGGGCCGAACCCGCGGCGCTGCCGGCAAGTGAAGAAACTTCGCCGGAGCACGCTGGCGGTCCCAACCTCGAGCAAGAGGCGGCCATTGCTCATGCCGACGGACCGCTGCTCATCGTCGCAGGCCCGGGCACCGGCAAGACGCGCACCCTGGTGGAACGAATTGCGCGCCTGGTACGCACCCGCGCCGCCGCGCCGGATGAGATCACGGCCATCACCTTCACGCGCAAGGCTGCGACCGAGCTGCGCGAGCGTCTTGCCAAGCTGCTGGGCGCGCGCGCTGGTGGCGTTTCGGTGCAGACCTTCCACGCGCTTGGCCTCGACCTGCTGCGGGCGCACACCGCAGCGGCCGGGCTGCCGCCCCGCTTCGCGATCCTCGACGAGGCGGGCCGTCAGGAGTTGCTCGCTCGGGTGTACCGCGAGGCGGGCGCATGCGACCTGTCGCCGGCGCGGATGGCGAATCTGATCTCGGCGGCCAAGGCCGCGCTGATCACGCCAGCCGATGCGGCACCCGAGCTGGCGGCAATTTACGCAGCATACGAAAGAGAGCTCGCCGTCGTGGGCGCGGTGGATTTCGACGATCTGGCGGCTCGTGCGGTGCGCCTGCTGGACACCGACCAGTCT
>PMJE01000119.1:0-1175 GCA_003157315.1 Myxococcales bacterium
GCGCTCGCGGCCCCGGAGGCCGTGCGGCTGGACCTGGGGGGAGCTTGGCGCGGACGCGGTCACAACCAGCTCCAGCTCGAGCACCTGACCCTGGCCTCCCGACAGGTCACCTGGGCCCTGTTGCGACCGATGCGTGTGGGACTGACCGGCGGGGTGCTGCGCATCGACGGTCTCGACCTGCGCGCGGAGGACGGTCAGGAATTGCGCATCGATCTGCGGAAGTCCGGCCGCAGCCTGCAGGGCGTCGTGGTGATCTCCCGCCTCGACCTCGCACGGCTACCGCCGTCCCTCTTGCCTCCGAAATTGAAGCTGGGCGGTAGGCTGAGCGCGGAGCTGGCCTTCAAGGGCAAGGCAGAGGACGCCAGGGCCCAGAGACCCGCCGGGTGGAACCAGCCCGCGATCGAGGCGCGTGCGACCTGGTCGGGGGGGCGCATCGGCGCCCTTCGCGAGGTCGAGCTCACCACCGATGCGCGGCTGGCCGCGGGGCGGGCGTCTGGTCACGTGGATCTGAGTACGCTCGGTGCCAAGTTGAACGCCAGCTTCAATCTGCCTACCGCCTGGCCGCCACCGACGACGGTGGCCCCGCTGTCCGTCGATGTCACGGCTTCGAACATCGACCTGCGGCGGGTCGTGGCCGGTCTGCGTACGGCCCAGGGGCAGCTCGCGAGCGGAGGCGTGACGGCGGTGTTCGAAAAGCCTCCGCTCGACGTGCGCGGGGTGGCCTCGCTGCGAGTCAGGGTCGGCGGCACCGGCGCGATGCCCGAGCTGACGATTGAGTCCAAGGTGGTGCACCTGGAGGTGAGCGGAACGGCCGTGGGGGACGTCGCGGTCGCGGTGGAAGGTGGCACGCACCAGCAGCAGGCGCTCGCCGCCCGTCTGGAGCTGCGCCAGGCATCAATGTTGGGCGAACGCGCGTCGACGGAGCCCGACGTCGTCACAGTCCGGACCGGTCTGGCGCTCGAGGCGTTGCTGCGCCACCCGCCAACCGTCGCGCAACTGCTCACCTCCCCCATCGAGATAGACGCGCATGTCGATCGGGTGAGCCTGGCCTCGCTGGCCGCGCTGGCGAAGGTCCCACGCCAGGTGACGGGCACCGCCTCGCTGGACGTTAAGCTGGCCGGGACGGTCAAGACCGTACAGGGCAAGCTGGCGGTCCGGGTGGCGGGCGCCAGCAT
>PMJE01000119.1:1192-3432 GCA_003157315.1 Myxococcales bacterium
TGTCGCTTCACGCCGAGCTCGGTCCGCTCGACCTGCAACGGGTGGGGCTGCCGCCCGAGACCGATCGGCGTCCCCCGCGCATCTTGAAAGGCCGCCTTCGGGCTCGAGTCGATCTGAACGGAACGCTGCGCGCGCCCCGCCTGAATCTGCGCGCCGACGCGGCCGATGTTCGACTCGACCAGACGGAGCTCGGCAACGGGGTGGTGGAGCTCTCGTACGCCGCGCGAAAGATCTCCGGCGATCTCACGGCGGTCTCCGCCAATGGCGGACGGTTGCACCTGACGGCCTCGAGCAACGCAGATCTCGGATACCCGCAAATCGCCCGGGGCCTCGACGCGACCCGACTGCCGGTCCGCGCGCGGCTGGACGCAAAGGGATTCGACGTCTCCGGGTTGTCTGGCGCCACGCCCGGGCTGCGGTCAGTGGCGGGCCAGCTCTTCGCCGCGGTCGAAATCACGGGCACCGGCGCTGATCCGAGGCCGAGCGGCCGCCTGGAATGGAAGGAGGGAGGCCTGACCATCACGGGCTTCGGTGAGTACCGGCACGTCCATCTCCTGGCCCACGGAGACGAGGACCACATGGTTCTCGACGAGCTGCGCGCCGACAGCGGCGGCGGTCACGCGCGGGTGACCGCCAGCGGTGACCACCGTCCGGGCCATGGGTACGCGGTCAAGGCCAGGCTCGACCTCGACGAGTTCCCCGCCTACGTCGAGGGCCAGGCGCTGGCCACCATCTCCCTGCAAGCCTCCAGCGACGCCGAGGTCGCGGTTCAGAGGGTTCGAGCGCGGACCACCATCAGCTCGGCCCATCTCACGCTGACCGACGCCAAGCGCAAGCACTTGCAGAAACTGGCCCAGCCGGCGGACGTGGTGCTGACCGACGGAGACGCCCCGCTCAATGCCGCCCAGGCCCGCAAGCTGGCGGCCGTGACCGCGATCCTCCAGACCTCGCCGGGGGCAGCACCGGGACGGCTCGGGGCCGGCCAGGGGACTGGCGTGTCCGAAGAGCCGGCCGGCGTGATCGTGCTGGTCGACGCCCCTCGCAACCTGTGGGTCAAGGGCAAGGACGCCAACATCGAGCTGGGGTTGCAGCCTGGGTTCCGCGTCGAGGTGACGGATACCACCCGGGTCTACGGATCGCTCAACGTCAAGCGCGGACGCGTGGACGTGGTGGGACGTCGCTTCGATCTCAAGGCCGATTCCAGCGTTCGACTGAACGGATCCACCAGCGAGCCGGAGCTCGATGTGAGCGCCACCCACGTCAACGATCAAGAGAAGATCACCGTCCTGGTCACCGTCAAGGGCACGCCGGCTCACTTGCAAATTGCGATCAGCGCGCCGGATCGCCCCGACCTGACCGAGACCCAGCTCTACACGCTGATCGTGACCGGCCGACTCGATCTCGGTGGCGGCACCGCCAGCGCGACCACACCCACCGACCGGGCAGCCTCGCTGGTGGGTGGATTGATGGCCGCCCAGCTGCAGAAGTCGCTGTCCAAGAAGCTGCCCTTCGACGTGCTGACCATCGAGGCGGGAAATGGGCTCGGGGCGGCCCAGCTCGAGGCGGGCACTTACGTGACGTCCGAGCTCTATGTTGGCTACGTCGGGCGGCTGGGCGCCGATCCGGCCCTGCTTCAAAACCGGAATGCCGCACACCTCGAATACGAGCTCGGCTCGCACTGGAGCTTCCAGGGCGAGTACGGCGACGCGAATACCGGCTCCGCCGACATGGTGTGGACCAAGCGCTACTGAGCCCCGTTGTCATTCGTCGGGCCGACGTTTCTGATGAGTTGGCCACCAATGCCTTGGTGGAACCGCTCAGTCATGTAGTGCTCGACAAATTCGTTGATCAGATACCACAGATGTCGCTCGCCGCAAATCACCGAACTGGTTCAGTCCCTCGTACTTGATGGTCCTGACGAATCTTTCGGCGTAAGAAGTGAGTTATCGGACAAGGTCAGATGACGTGCGGCATGGAGCAAAATGGGCTTGTACGTCCTATGCACGTGGGTGTATTACCCGTCTCAGACTTTTCTCATGGGTGCCGAATTCACTCACGTGTACGCCGAACACAGAGGGTCGCGTAGCGGCCGCCTAAGCGCGGATCAAACGGCTAGGTCCTCGGAACGGGCATAGGCAGATGAAGCAGCTCGCAGATGCACACAGATCAGGCGCCCGAAAGATCCAGTTGATCGAGCCGTGCTCGCGGCTCATCAGGTATCTCAAATCGAAGAATGATAT
>PMJE01000307.1:0-146 GCA_003157315.1 Myxococcales bacterium
AAAGGCGTCGCGAAATCCGTCAGCCTCGCAGGAACTGGTGAGATCTGCCGACAGCACGACCGCCTTGGGTTTGTCCTTGGCCCAGGCCACCAGATTCTTGGCGTGGACGTGGGAGAGGGTTCCCACTACATCGCCTCCAGGGCGCG
>PMJE01000307.1:216-1284 GCA_003157315.1 Myxococcales bacterium
CCGTCGCATTGTTGGCGGTTGACGTCCACGTAGACCGCAAGCCGGTCGAGATGGTGAAAGGCGGTTGCCGCAACGGCTTCCCAGGTCTGGCCAATCTGGAACTCGCCGTCGCTCATGAAGACCCAAGTCTTGCCCTGATCCCCCTTGATCCTCCGCGCCAGCGCAATCCCGGCGGCTTGCGACAGGCACTGACCGAGCGAGCCGGCAGTCACCTCCATGCCGGGCGAGTGTTCCGCGCCGATCATCTCCACCGACGATCCGTCGCGGTTGAAGTCCTGCAAACCGGAGGGATCCATGCGACCAGCTTCGATCAGCGTTGCATACAGTACTAGTGCGTAGTGGGCAGGAGAAAGGAAGAACCGATCCTGGTGCGCGAGCGGGCGGCCGTTGAACTCGGCGCCGGTGAAGTAGAGCCGGTTGTCGCGCGAGGGAACGCCGGGAAAGGGCTTGGGCTGCAGGGGTTTGTCGAGCGGCGCGAGGTTCATGACCTTCAGGTACAGAGTGGAGAGGATTTCGGCCGATGAGCAGGCCTGGCTCATGTAGCCGCCGTTGTGCCGAAGGGTGTGTTCCAGCACCCTGCGGCGCACACGCTGCGCCGCCTGCCGAACCTCGTCCATCCAAGTCGCTCGCATCACGCTCCTAGTGTTTGCCGTGTTTGTAGGCCGGGTCGTAGCGGCCATTATTGTTCACGTCGAAGAAGATGGGATTGCTGAGCGCCAGCGGGTAGACGCCAAAGGTCTTCCGGTCGCCCACCACGGGCGCAAGCAACTCGTTGCCGTCGACCCGCACCAGGGCGTAGCCATCGGTGGTCAACGTGATGTCGTGGCTGGCGCGAAAGCGCGCCACTTTCTGGCTGGGTGGCACGGGCCAACGCTGGGCTTCCTTGCCGTTCACGTAGAGGATGACCCGGTCGACCGACACCCAGGGCGCGGCGTCGACCTCGATGTCCACTCGGGCGTGACCGCCGGGTGCGGCAACCAGATCGCCGATGTCGGCCTGGCCTGCGTGCATGCGCACGAAGGGACCGGTGGTGAAGAAGACGTGGTGGGCTTTCACAGCCTGGGCTAC
>PMJE01000307.1:1335-2424 GCA_003157315.1 Myxococcales bacterium
CACCTCGATGGCGTCGAAGTCGAAGGAAAAACCCTTCTTGCCGGCGCGGTCCGCGTGCGGGTCGAATTCGCCGATGATGAAGTAGCCGATGGTCGGATCGATGCGCGGGTGGTGCACGTCGATGACCGCGCCCGGCGCATGGGTGTGTACGTCGTTGAAGATGTCCTTGGGGGCGCGGCTATGGGCCAGCACCGCGCCCTGGCCGGCCCGTGCCAGGTCTTGCGGCAGCGGGAACGCGCCGAAATGCCCCCAGGCGGCGGTGGTGATCTCGTCGCCTACGATGGTGCTGATGAGCTGGCCCACGCCCAGCGCCTTGATGCTGGGAGCATAGTCAGTGATCACGTTGTGGTCAGTGGAGGTCAGCAGGTCGATGCCGTCAGCGATGAATTCGATCACCCGGTGGGGCAGGGGCACGATGGAATCCGGCGAGGGCGCGGCGTGTACGTGAAAATCGGCCGAATACCAGCCGCGCGAGTCGATCACGTGGTGCAACTGGGCGACCAGATCAGCGCCTTCAGGTGTGACTTTGAGCTTGCGCACCACCGCCACGTCCCACTCCAGGCCGCGGCTGACGTAGACGTCGTAGCTTCCGGGTGGCACGCGCACCGCACCGTCGCCCGCGGCGGAGAACACGCGATGGTAGGCAGCGATGGCCAAGTCACCCTCAGGCTTGCCGATGTCGTTGTGGGTGAAATCAGGGTCATGGGTGCCCTCGACACCGACAAAGGTCAGCTTGCATGGGATGGGCGCGCCGGTGTCGGCATCGCGCACCTCCCAGGTCATCAGGCCCTCGTAGTGGCGGGCCGGACGCGGCTTGGCGGCCGGCGGCTCGCTCGCGGGTTGGGCAAACAGGCCGGCCGCGATGAGAACGGTGGCGGAAAACGTGATGGTCGTGGTGATGCGCATGGTGGATCCTATGCTACGACAGTTCGAAGAAAGGCTCGTGCTTCACTTCGCTGCGAGACTCCGTAACCATCAGCGCGGGGGCGGGCGCTTGCCGGGCTTGGGATGCCATTTGTGCTTGGCAACCGGAACGGGCGCGGGCCGACCTGGCCGCGAGAATGACGGGCCTTTGGAAAAGCCGCCCGA
>PMJE01000307.1:2451-10064 GCA_003157315.1 Myxococcales bacterium
GATCTCGAACTCGCTCGATTGCGGGCCCACGCGGATGGCGCCCACCTCACGCCGTGTGACGCCGCCGCGCCGGCAGATGAGCGGCAGCAGCCAGCCCGGCTCGGCCCGGCTTTCTGCCCCGAGATTCACGCGAAACACGACGGCATCGCGCGAGAAATCGGCATGTGAAACCGGCGGGCCCGAGTCGCGGCGATAGCTGTCGGTGCTCTTGGTTACTCGCGTATCCACCGGTCGCAGCACCTCGCCCTTGGGCAGACGCTCTAGTTCGCGATCGAGGAGCAGCAAGAGCAACCGGTCCTGCTTGATGTCCGGACTCAGTCGCTGCACCATGGCTAACGCCGCGGCAGAGGGCTCGGCCGCCGCGTCGGCCCGCAGCGCTTCTTCCAGACGCCTCTCGCCCTGGGCTCGGATCTCCTTGGCGCCAGGCGCGTTGGCCCACGAAAAGTCCACCTTGGCATAGGCCAGCAAGCGTTCGGCCTTGCGCCGTTCGGCCAGAGAAGCGATGAGCACGCTGGTGCCTTTGCGCCCAGCCCGTCCGGTGCGGCCGCTGCGGTGGGTGAGCGCCTCGCCGTTGAGTGGAAGATCCGCGTGCACGACCAGGTCCACCTCGGGCAGATCCAGACCGCGCGCGGCCACATTGGTGGCCACCAGGATCTGCGCCTCGCCGGCGCGCAGGGCTGCGAGCGCGCGATTGCGTTCGGCCTGCGCGCGATCGCCGGAAAGGACCACGGCGCGAAACCCCTGGCTCACCAACTCGCGGTGCAGATCGGCGACGCCTTCTCGGGTGGTGCCAAAGACGATGGCGCGCTGGTCGGGGTTGTGGCGAAGCACGTTTACCACCGCCTTGCGCCGGTCGCCCATGGCGGTCAGGTACGCCACGTGGCGAATATCCTCGTGAGTCGACGCTTCACCCAGGCTGTGGGCATCGATGCGGGCCGCGTCCTTCTGATAGCGCGCCGCCAGCGCGAGGATGGGCTGAGGCAGGGTGGCCGAGAACATATGGGTGCGCGTGCGCGCTGTGGCGGCGCCCAGTATGGTCTCGAGATCCTCGCGAAAACCCATGTCCAGCATCTCGTCGGCTTCGTCGACGACGACCGCCTTGACCTCTTCTAGGTGAAGGGCTTTGCGCGACAGAAGGTCCACCAGGCGGCCAGGCGTGCCCACCACCAGGTCCGCCCCGGCGTGCAGGCTCTTGAGATCGCGGCGGATGTCGCTGCCACCGGTGAACGCCGCCACAGTGAGCGGCGTGCGCGCGAACAACCAGGCGAGCTCGCTGCGCACTTGATTGGCCAGCTCGCGCGTGGGCGCGATGACAAGTGCCATGGGACGCCGGATGCGACGAGCAGCACCGGCGGCTTCGGGCCCCTGCGCCGGCGCACCATCATCCAGCAGGGTCTGGGCGATGAGCGAGCCGAATGCCAGCGTCTTTCCCGAGCCAGTCTGCGAGGACACAAGCAGATCGCGTCCCCGCACTTTGGATTGCAGGACCGCCATCTGCACCGGGGTTGCGCTTTGGTAGCCGCGCGCGGCGATAGCTTCGGCAAGCGCTGGGACGAGGCCCAGCTGCGAAAACATGGTCATGCAGGCGGGTGCTATAGCACGCCAAGACCCTGTTTGAAGGTCCTGAGGCTCGCAGGTACTCCTCGATAGCTCAACGTCCGCGATAGCAATCCACGCACCGAACGTGGCACGACCAGTTCCCCCGCGGCACAGCACGACCGCCCGAAGATGTCCGGGAGGCGATATACTGCGTCGGCAAAGAACAACCGCCATGCTCAACGGCTTGCTTCGCCTTCTCATCCGCAGCCTGCTCTGGTTGCGCTACCGCATCCGCGTGCGAGGTCTGGATCGCATCGCCTCTCCTGATGGTCGCGGGGTTCTCTTTCTCGCCAACCACCCGGCGCTCATCGATCCCATCATGTTGATGGCCGTGCTGTGGCCGCGCTTTCGGCCGCGCGTGCTGGCCGATCGCGCCCAGGCCCGGCGGTTTGGCATTCATTTCCTGGCGCGGCGGGCGCGGGCTCTCGAGATCGCGGACATGACTCGCGATGGCCGGGGCGCGCGCGAGCAAGTGGAATCCATGATCGATGCCAGCGCCGCGGCCTTGCGCCAGGGCGAAGCGCTGCTTCTCTATCCTGCGGGCCGCATCTATCGCCAGCGCCGCGAGGATCTGGGCGGCAACAGTGCAGTCGAGCAGTTGCTGCGTGCAGTTCCTGACGTGCGAGTGGTGCTGGTGCGTACGGTCGGCCTGTGGGGCTCCAGCTTCAGTCGCGCATCAGGCAAGCCGCCCAAGGTCTTGCCCGCGTTGCGCAAGGGCCTGTGGGGCTTGCTCGCCAGCGGCTTCTTGCTCGCGCCTCACCGCCACGTGGCCATCGACGTGGTCGAGCCCGATGACCTGCCGCGCGCCGCGGACCGGGTCGTGCTCAATCGCTATCTGGAGGACTTCTACAATCGCAACGCGGCCGGGAGCACCTACGTACCCTATTCGCTGTGGGAGGGTGGCGGAGTGCGCTGGCTGCCCGAGCCGGTCAGCGGCTCGGAGCCAGGCGTAGCCCGCCGGATCCCACCGGCCACACGCGACACGGTGTTGGAGCACTTGCGCCGGATCACCGGCGTGCAGGAGATCCACGAGAGCCAGCGGCTGGCCCACGATTTGGGGCTGGACAGCTTGGTGCGGGTGGAGATCCAGGCTTGGATAGAGAGCGAGTTCGGGTTCCCGCAGCCCGAGGTGGACGCCATCGAGACGGTGGGAGACGTCATGCGGGCCGCGGTGGGCGAAACCGTGGGCAAGGCCGCGGCCGAGCCCCAGCCTGTGGCGCACACCTGGTCGGCCGCGGCACAGGACGCCACGCTGCCGCCGTCCATGCCCGCCGGCGACAGTCTGACCGGCGTATTTCTGGAAATGGCGCGCCGGCATCCCCGCCAGGTGGTCATTGCTGACCAGCAGAGCGGGGTGCGCAGCTACCGGGATCTCATCACCGCTCTCTTGCTGTTGCGGCCGGTTTTCGCGCGCATGCCTGGGCCATACGTCGGCATCATGCTGCCCGCCTCGGTCGCGGCCGACCTGGCCAGCCTGGCTGCGCTCTTCGCGGGCAAAACGCCGGTCATGATCAACTGGACCACTGGGCCGCGCGGCGTGCTGCACGGACTGGATGCGCTCGATATCCGTTGCGTGGTGACGGCGCGCCGTCTGCTCAGTCGCCTCGAATCGGAAGGATTCGGCAGCACCCCGGGATTCCTGCAGCGTCTGGTCTACCTGGAAGATGTCGCCAAGCAGTTCTCGCTGCCGGGCAAGTTGCTGGCAGCGGCGCGTGCGCGACTGGGACTGATCGGCCCGCTGGAAGAAGCCCGGGCGCCCGAAGTGGCTGCCGTGCTTTTCACCAGCGGCTCGGAGAGCGTGCCCAAAGCAGTTCCCCTGACCCAGACCAATCTGTTGGCCAACATCCGCGATGCACTCGCCGTCATTCGGCTTCGCCCCGACGAGGCGCTGCTGGGCATCCTGCCGCCCTTCCATTCCTTCGGGTTGACCGTCGACATGTTGCTGCCGCTGCTTTGCGGTTTGCGCACCGTCTACCACGTCAACCCCAATGACGGCGCCACCCTGGCCTCGCTCATCGAGGCGTATCGGACCACGCTGGTGGTGGGCACGCCCACTTTCCTGGCTGGCATCGTGCGGGCCGCCCAGCCCGGGCAGCTTGCGAGCTTGCGTTTGGCAATTGCCGGCGCCGAGAAGTGCCCGCCTCATGTCTACGATGCCCTGGCGCGCGCGTGTCCCGAGATGATCGTCATCGAAGGCTACGGCATCACCGAGTGTTCGCCTATCGTATCGGTCAACCGTCCTGAGCGGCCGCGGCGCGAGACCATCGGCTTGCCCCTGCCATCGGTGGAGCACGCCATCGTCGACGCTGAGTGTGGCAAGCCCACGCCCTGTGGTCAGCGCGGCATGCTGCTCGTGCGCGGGCCCAGCATCTTCCGCGGTTACCTCAAGTACGACGGTCCATCGCCCTTCGTCTCGTTTGCCGGCAAGGAATGGTACCGCACCGGCGACTTGGTGTGCGAGGACACCGACGGCATTCTCACCTTCTGCGGTCGGCTCAAGCGCTTCGTGAAGATTGGCGGTGAGATGATCCCGTTGGCCGCGGTCGAGGCCGCGCTAGAGGCCAAGTGTATGTCCACCGATCGCAACCAGGGCCCGTTGCTGGCGGTGGAATGCACGCCCGACGAGGAACACCCCGAGTTGGTTCTCTTCACGACGCTTGACATCGATCGCGAAACCGCCAACCGCTGTTTGCGCGAGGCCGGGCTTTCACCCCTGCACAACATNNGTGCGGCTGGAGGCGCTGCCCGTGCTTGGCACGGGAAAGGCCGACTATCGCGCGCTCAAGGCTACGCTCAAGTAAGCCGCGCCGATGACCGTCTTGCCCGAGGTCCGTTTGCGAAGGCTGCTTCCTCCCATCGCGGTATTTCTCTGCGCCCTGACTGTGCGTTTCGCCTATCTCGCACAGGACGCCGCCAGCCCATTCTTCTGGCATCGTCTGATCGACGCCAGCCACTACCACTTGCTGGGGCTTCGCTTCGCGAACCATGAATGGCCCGGCCGGGAGGCGCTCTTTCGCCCGCCTCTGTACCCGTTCTTTCTCGGCACAGTCTACCGCTTGCTCGGTGACGACATCGTCACCTTGAAGTCGATCCAGGCGGTGCTCGGCGCGCTCAGTTGTCTGCTGGTCTACTTCATCGTCCGGCTGGCGTTCGAACGACGCCATGTCGCGCTGGTGGCGGCATTCCTCTGCGCTTTTTGCGGGACCCTCATCTACTACGACCTAGAGCCACTCTCGGCCAACCTGGAGGTCTTTCTGCTGCTGCTTTCGCTGCTGACGCTGTTGCGGGCGTCGCGGAGTTTTGCAATGGGAACGGGCCCGCTGGCTTGGGCGCCGGCCGGCGCGGTTATCGGCCTGGCGGCGCTCAATCGCGGCGGCACCCTGCTCTTGCTGCCGTTCGCCCTTGGCTGGCTGTGGCTGCGTCGGCGGCGACCGGGCCAGGACTCGGTCGGTGGCTCGGCTTTCTTGAAGAGCGCGACGGTGCTGCTGTTGGCAGCGGGAGCAGTGATCGCGCCCGTGGCCTGGCACAATGCCCGCTACGACGAACTTCCAGAGAGCAAATTCACTCACGCAATCTTGGCCCCGCCGTCGGGAGGCTCGACCTCGGTGCCGAGCACCGTCCGGCGCATTGTCACCGGTCGCTTCAGCCCACTGGGATGGGCCGACGGCGTCAACGTCTACGTCGGCAATATCCCCGAATTGCAGGAGATCAACCGCGACGACCACGTTCAGCACTTCGCATGGTTCGCCCAGATCCTTGCCGAACCCTGGCAGGCCGGGGTGCGCAGCGCCTCCGGGCACAGCCGCTACTTTCTCCGCAAGGCCGCCGCGCATGTTGCTGCCCATCCTTTTGCATCGTTCCGGCTGCTGGTGCGAAAGGCTTTCGAGGTTGTCAACGGAACCGAGGTGCCGCGTGGAAGGAGACTGTACGCGGAACGCCTTCACTCGTCGCTGCTGCGGGTGCTGCTGTGGCGCCACGGGATCGCCTTTCCTTCTGGACTGCTCATTCCGCTCGGCCTTTTCGGATTGTGGCTCGCCCGCGCTTCGTGGCGACAGCACGGGCTGCTCGCCGGCGCTTTGGTTGCTCAGATGGTCTATCTGCTCGGGTTCTTCGTGACCTCCCGCTATCGCGCTCCCATGCTGCCGCTGTTTGCCATCTACGCCGGTTTTGCTCTCGAGCGCTTGCTCGCTCTAGTCAGGGATCGGCGAGGCGGCCTGCGCGTCGTCTCAATCTTCCTGGTGCTGCTCGCCGTGTGCAACCTCCCGCTCAATTCGGTCGAAATCACCCCGTCCATTGTCGAGGAGTACAACCTGGGCACTGAGCTTGAGCAGCAGTGGCGTTTGGACGAAGCAATCGTCCACTACGAGGCAGCCCTGCGCGCCGCAGCCGTGCGCACCGAGCCTGACCTGGCGGGCGTGCCAAACACCGTGGCCGGTATTCACTACAACCTCGGCACGGCGTTGCACCGGCTGGGAAAAGTCGACGAGGCGATCGCCAGCTACCGGGCCGCACTCTGGCTGCGCCCGGACAGCACCGAAATCCAGGCCGCCCTGGCTCAGGCCCTTTCGGATGCCAATGCGGTGAAAGGCGCCTCCCGCGCAGACCATGGGTTGTAGCTACGGAAACTAGCTAACTCCGGTAGTCCGCGTTCTCGCTGACGTATTCGTGGCTCAGGTCGGCGCCGATCACGGTGGCGCTCGCATTCCCCACGCCTAGATCAATCTCGACTTCCACGCAACGCTCGTGCGGAGGGTAGTCGATGGGCGGGCGGAACACGCCGTCGACGGGCGCGGCGCTGGCGTAGAGTTCCGCCTGCTTGAGGTGCGCGGACAAAGCCGCTTCCAGCTTGGCGTCCAGATGGAAGCTGCCTGCTTCAAAGATCGGCAGCCCGCTCATGCGGATGCGCAGGTTGCGCAGATCCAGCTCGGGCGCGGCTGGGCCGATGTACTTGCCAATCGCACACACCAGGCGGCCCACGTTCGGGTCATTGCCGCACACCGCGCATTTGAAGAGGGGCGAGTTGACCACTGACTTGCCCACCCCACGGGCCAGAACTTCGTTGGGCGCACCAACTATCCGCACGCGCAGTACGTGGTGAATGCCCTCGCCACTGCGAACTAGATCTTCCGCCAGATCCTGGCAAACCTGAACCAGGGCGTGTTCGAAAGCAACCGGGTCAGGGCAGGGCAGGGTGCCTGACGAAAGCAGCAGCACGGTGTCCGACGTGCTGGTGTCCGAGTCGATGCTCATGCAATTGAAGCTGCAGTCCACCGCCGGGACCAACATGCGGCGCAGTTCGGCGCGCGGAATCGCAAGATCAGTGAGCAAGAATACCAACATGGTGGCCAGGTTGGGCTCGACCATGCCAGCGCCCTTGGCAAAGCCGACGATGCTGCCCCGGCCAACCGAAGCGCGGCGGACCTTGGGGTAGAGATCGGTGGTCATGATGGCGCTGGCGGCGTCGACCAAGGATCGCTGCCCGAGCGAGGCCACTGCATCGGGCAGGGCAGCCAGCATGGCCTCCACCGGCATGCGCCAGCCGATCACGCCGGTCGAGTTGGGCAGCACCTGGCGGCCCTGCAATCCCAGCGCGCCGGCCACCGCCTCGCACCAGCGCTCGGCAATCGCGACACCGTCGGGTGCACATACGTTGGAGACCTTGTTGTTCACCACTACCGCGCCCACGGTCGCCTCGTGAAGTCGTCGCCGGCCGAGGATCACGGGTGCGCCCGGAAAAGCGTTGCGGGTGAAAAGCCCGGCGAAATCCGGGGTGGGCCGATCGAGCGCGACCAGGGTCAGGTTCATTTTCGCGGGCTTGGGCGTCTCAGCCGGAATGAACGAAAGAGAGGTGGTGCCCAGGCGAAAACCCGCCGGCAAGACGGCCTGGGTATCAAGCCATGCCCGGTGCGCGGCCTGCGACGAGAAGCTCAGGTTGGTACTGGCCATTGCTACCTCAGATGGGATCCTTCAAAGGGCTCGCTCCGCCCTTCGGCCCCCACCCGCCACCACCTCCC
>PMJE01000510.1 GCA_003157315.1 Myxococcales bacterium
GGGCCGGGCAGCCGGCGGCACGCGCCGTGGGTGCTCTCGAAGATGTTGATACGGGAAGCGTCTGCCATGTGAGCTCTCTCGGTTAGGGTTGGCTTGCCGCCAGGATCTGTTCGATGACAGATTCATTCGGCACCCCGACCCCGCAACTTGAGCCTTGGTCCGAACGGATCGGCCACTTCTCCTTTGATGCGGTGGGCGCTACTTTTGAACAGGCGAGCCGGCTGCGGGATCGGTCGTCTTTTCAGGCAGTTGGACCCGGACATGCGCCCGCCGTGCAAAGGCGAACAGGGCCACCAGCCCAACGATGACTGCGTACCACAGGGTGCAGAGTCGCGTGACGAAGGTGGCGGCAGCGGCCACGCTGCGTCCGGTTCCGGTGCCAAGTTGCCCGAGCAGGGCAAGCATTCCCGCTTCGGTGACTCCCAGACCACCCGGCAGGAACGAGAGCGCACCGGCCACGGTCATGGAGGCGTAGATGAAAGTGCCGGCCTGCATCCCGACCGCAGCGCCGGGAAAGCCATGAACCACGACCCAAAAAGCTAGGCACTCGAAGTACCAGCTCAGGGTGGACAGCAACACGGCAACCACCAGAGGACCGGGCCGCAGCATCGCAAAAGTCGCCTGGTAGGCCTCGTGCAACTTACCAGCAAACGAGCGCACGCCCGGCAGGCGGCTCGCAAGCCGCAGGAAGAAGAGCGCGATAGACTCCACTGAAATCGCCACAAAACCCAGGCCGATCACCACGGCCCCGACGGCGAGAAAGCGCCGGTCGACATGAAAGCTGAACGCGCCGACACACGCGAGCAGCAAGAGACCCACCAGGTCGGTGAAGCGTTCAGCGACGACAATGGGGGCGGTGCGCGCGGCGGGGATGCCGTGCGACTCGCGCAGCAGCAGGGCTTTGACCGCTTCGCCCAGCTTGCCCGGGGTGACGGTGAGGGAAAAACCGGCCAGAAAAATCAGGAAGCTGTGCCCGACCGTCACTTGCCGCAGGCCAAGCACCTTGAGGTAGTAGTGCCAGCGCACAAAGCGCACGCCGTAGTTGAGCGAAGCCAGTGCGAGTGCGATCAGCGCCACTGCCCAGTTGAAGCTAGCGAGCGCGTGTCCAACACTGCGGGCCCCGGCCCAAACCGAAAAGCCGAGGTAGATNNCCGGAAGAATGCTTTTCACCACAGAGAGCACAGAGAACACAGAGGAAAAGGGAAGGGAAAGACTGCGAACGCTTATCCTTCTTCATTCGTTCCGACCTCTGTGACCTCTGTGTCCTCTGTGGTGAAAAAGCTAGCTCATCCCTCCACGCCCTGGTCGCGCAGTTTCTCGACCCGCTTGCGTTCGTTGTGGTCCAGGATGCGCTTGCGCAGCCGGATGCTCTTGGGGGTGACTTCGACCAGCTCGTCCTGGTTGATGAGTTCGAGCGCGGCTTCGAGCGTGAGATTGAGCGGCGGGGTGAGAAAGAGCTTCTCGTCTGCGGCGGTGGTGCGGATGTTGGTCAACTTCTTGGCCTTGGACGGATTCACCACGATGTCGTTGCCGCGCGCGTGCAGGCCCACCACCTGGCCGCCGTAGACCGGCACGCCCGGCGGCAGCAGCAGGGCTCCACGTTCCTGCAGGTAAAACAGGGCGTAGGTGTTGGTCTGGCCAGGGTCCTGCGCGATCAGCACGCCATTAGTGCGGCCCTTGAATGTTCCTGCGTAGGGGCCGTAGTGGGTGAAGTTGTGGTTGAGGATGCCGGTGCCGCGCGTGTCGGTGAGGAATTGCGAGCGGTAGCCGATGAGCCCGCGCGAAGGGATGACGTATTCCAGGCGCATGCGGCCTTCGCCCGCCGGCCCCATCTCCTGCATGCGGCCGCCGCGCCGGCCCAACTCTTCGATCACGGGGCCGTTGTAGGCCTCGTCGAGATCAATCACCAGCTCTTCATAGGGTTCCAGTTTCTCTCCGTTGGGTCCTTCTTTGAAGATGACTTGCGGCTGGGAAACCATCAGCTCGTAGCCTTCGCGGCGCATGGTTTCGATCAACACCGACAGGTGCAGCTCGCCGCGGCCAAGCACTTCAAAGGTGTCAGGAGAATCTGTCTCCAGCACGCGCAGGGCGACGTTGGACTTTATCTCCTTGAACAAACGCTCGCGGATGTTGCGTGAGGTGACGAACTTGCCCTCTTGGCCGCAGAAGGGGCCGTTGTTGGACATGAACTGCATCTTCACCGTGGGCTCTTCGATTTCGAGCAGCGGCAGCACCACCGGGCGGGCGATCTCGGTGATGGTCTCGCCCACGGTCAAATCCTGCATGCCGGTGATGGCGCAGATGTCGCCCGCCACGGCTTCCTGCAGCTCGAAGCGCTTGAGCGATTGGTAACCCAGAATTTTGGCTACGCGGAATTCTTCGCGGCTGCCGTCGCGATGCACGCACAGCGCGCGTTCGCCCTGATGGATGCGGCCGGAAAGCATGCGGCCGATGGCCACGTAGCCGAGGTAATCGTCATAGTCGAGGGTGGCCACATGCATGGCCAGGGGCGCGTCCATGTTGGCCAGCGGTGGGGGCGCGGCCCGGACAACCAAGTCAAGCAGGGGCGAGAGGTCTTTGTGTTCGTCCTTGAGGTCTTTGACCGCGTAGCCTTCGCGACCCGAGGCGTAGACCACCGGGAAATCGAGCTGTTCTTCGCTGGCCCCGAGCGCGCAGAAGAGGTCGAAGGTGTCGTTGACCGCAGCGTCGGGATCGCAGCCCGCGCGATCGATCTTGTTGACCACCAGGATGGGCCGCAATCCGAGGGCGAGCGCCTTGCGCGTGACGAAGCGGGTTTGCGGCATGGGGCCCTCGAAAGCGTCCACCAGCAGCAGAACCGAATCGACCATCTTGAGCACGCGCTCCACCTCGCCGCCGAAGTCGGCGTGGCCGGGTGTATCCACTATGTTGATGCGCGTGCCTTTCCAGGTGATGGCGGTGAATTTCGCCAGGATGGTGATGCCGCGTTCGCG
>PMJE01000464.1 GCA_003157315.1 Myxococcales bacterium
TTGCACCACTTGTCACCCCAAGGTCCACGATGGACACCAACTCGATTCGCGACGGGAGGCGCCAGTCGCTGTGGCCGGCGAGGGTTACGGTCGGGCAATAGGCAACCGCCTGCGCCCAGGTGTACGTGCCCGTTGGCACCGTTTGCTGCCACATCAGCCCTGTGACGTTGTCAGTGACCGTGCCGTCCCGATTGTCCGCATAGTTCTCAAGATTGGGCGCGCCTGCAGTCACGTCCACCTGATCGTTGGGCATCGGCCAGTCAGCCCAGTCACCCGTCGCCGCAGCACCGCCCGTGCCAACGATTCCGCCAAAAGCCACCACTCCACCATGGGCCACGACCCCGCCAGAAGCCACCACTCCGCCAGAAACCACTGTGCCGCCGCTTCCCGCTGCGCCAGCGCCGCCCGTGCCTTGGCTGCCGCCAGTTCCGCTGCTCCCGCCTGCGCCGCCGGCACCGCCCAGCGGAGCATCAACCGCGTCGGCCACGGATGCATCGATGGGTCGGGCGTCGCTGCCGGAGACTCCGCCGGTTCCGCTGGCGCTGTCCAGGCCCGAGGCTCCGCCAGCCCCGCTGCTGCCATCAGCCCCGCCGCTGCCGCCGTTGGAGGAGGGAACGTCGGAGACAGCAGTGGTCCCCAGGTCGGCCAATTTCGCGTCCACCGCACGCAGGTCAGGGTTGCCGATTTCGCGGGTTCCGCTATCGACGACACCGCCGCTGTCGAGCGCCCCGCTGCCGCTGTCGAGCGTTGTGCCCGCATCCGGGGTTGACAGGGGTTGGCTGGGGTCGTAGGGCGGCAGGTTGGGAATAGCGATAGGCTGGTTGCAGGCTCCGGCGGCGCAGGTGTATTTCTCGGGACACGTCAGTCCTTTGCAGTTGCCGGCGAGAAACAGTTTGAGCAGCAGGCTTTGCCCAGGAGCAAAAGACACGCTTGCGGTCTGCGCGACTACCTCGGTTTGCTGGTGCAGGCCGGTGGCCGTGACAGTGAACTTCTCGTCCTTCGCGCCCAGGGGCACGAGTTCGAGCTCGGCGACCAGCGTGGCCTGGCCGGATCGGCTAGGGGCCGTGAGGGGAAAGATTTTCGATCCGGTGCCAGTGCCGGTGACGTCGATGCGCACGCTGTCCAGGTCAGCCGGCACGGCAAGGTCGCTCCACACGGCGACCACTATCTTGGTGTTGTCCGCGCCCTTGCAGGCAGGGGCCAGCGCGCCGACGAGTGCGAGCAAGACTGCCGTGCGGCGCATGGCTACTTCACCCCCATGCAGGCCAGGCTGGCGCCGCTGCACGGGTCCTGGGAACGGGTGGCGAAGTAGATGGCGGTGACTGCGCCAGCGACCACGACCACGGCCGCGCCGGTCCAGAACCACCAGGTCTTGTAGTACGGCCTTCCGACCTCGGTCGAATCTGCAGGTGCGGGGCTAGTCGCAAGATCGACTCCCGCGGGCTTCGGGGCTTCGCTGGGCGCAAGGAAGGGCGGGATCGACGCTGCGGCTGCCGGGGCGGGCTCGGCGGCCCTTGGGGACGGCGCAGGCGGTGCGAGCGGTGGCTCGGTAGCCGCGGGTGACGCCGGTATTTCTGCTGGCGGGGGCTGCGGTGCTGGCAGCGCAGGCGGGAGTGCGGGCGGCGCGCTGGCCGCGGCGTTTTGCGCGCGCAGTTGCTCCATCTCGTCAATCCATCGATCCACGACCGCCTTGTCGTCAGGCGCGATGTCCTGCCTGCGGCTGAGGTAGCGACGCAGGTTGGACAGGGCTGGCTCGGGCTTGCGCAGGTGATAGAAACACGCGCCCAGATTGCGATCGAAGATCGGCATATCGGGATAGTCGACGCTGAGCCGTGCAAAAATCTCTGCCGCCTCTTGGTACTGGCCCTGCTTGTACAGGCGGGTTGCCTGCTTGGCGTCGGCCTCGCCTTTTTCATCCAGTCCGGCAGCCAGGGCGATCCCCTGAAGTTGAGGCAGACTCGCCGCAAGCGCGGCGAGCATGGTGATGACCGGAACTACTCGTCGATGCGCCATCTGTCCTGATTCTCCTGGCTGCGGTCTTTCTTGGCCGGCAGCGGCTTCTTTTTCGCCGGCTTTACCTCGCGCGCCCGATGGGAAGTTTCGGCCTTGGGTTCAGGGACGGGTGGTTCGGGCTTGATCTCCTGCACGCTGGGCGCGGGCGCGGCGGGCGGTTCTGCCTGGGGCGGCGCGGGCGGAGGCGAAGCCGGCGGCGCCACGGCAACCGGCGGCGGACTGGCGATGACGGTNNTCGCGGAACAGCCAGGCCATCCAGCTCACCCGCGGTATGGCTGAGCGTGGTTGGCTTGGCAGGGGCAGGGTCGGGCAATTGTGCGGTCCGCGCCGAAATCTCTGGCCGCCCGACAACCGTGGACACAGCCGCGCCACCCGCGCGCTCGAGCGCGAGCGCGAAGTCGCTCACATTGGCGAAACGGTCGTTCTTGGCCTTGGCCAGGGCACGTAGCAGCACCTCCTCGACCTGGGAGGGCAAGCCCGCCACCTTGGGCAGCAGCGGGGCGGGCGGCTCGTGCACTATTTGAAAGAGGATGGACGGGACGTTCTCGGCCACAAAGGGACCGTCCCCAGCCAGGCATTCCCAGACGATGCAGGCCAGGGCCCACTGGTCGGTGCGTTCGTCGATATCTTCGATGTGGCCCTTGGCCTGCTCGGGCGACATGTAATTGGGCGTGCCCATCACCGAAGACGTGCGCGTGAGCTTGGTGGAG
>PMJE01000137.1:0-5479 GCA_003157315.1 Myxococcales bacterium
GATCTCCGGCATGTGCATGTCCTTCTGCACGCGCTTCATCACCTCGATCGGGCAAGGTGAGCCGGCCATGATGCCGGTGCGCAGACTGGTAAAATCGGTCTTGCTGAAGTTCGCGTGCTCCATCTCGGCAATGAACATGGTGGGCACGCCGTACAGTGACGTGCAGCGCTCCTTCTCCACTGTAGCCAGCACCGCGCCCGCTTCAAACCCTTCGCCTGGGAAGATCATGCACGCGCCGTGGCTGGTGGCCGCCAGGTTGCCCATGACCTGGCCAAAGCAGTGATAGAGAGGCACCGCGATGCAGATGCGGTCTTGCTCGCTGTACGCCAGCGTGCGGCCCACGAAGTATCCATTGTTCAGGATGTTGTGGTGGGACAGCGTGGCGCCCTTGGGGAAGCCGGTGGTGCCACTGGTGTACTGGATGTCGATGGGGTCGTCGGGATCTAAGGTTTGCTCGCGCTGGGTCAGTTCCTCCGCTGAGAAATGCCGGCCATCGTCCCGCAACGTGCCCCATTCATCGTCGATGACGATGGCCTTGATGTGTTCAGGCAGCCGCTCTTCCACCTCCTTGAACATGGACACGTAGTCGGTCTGGCGGAACGCGCGCGCCATGATCAGCAGCGAGCAGCCCGACTGGGTGAGCACGTGTTCCAACTCGTGGCTGCGGTAGGCCGGGTTGATGTTCACCATGATGGCGCCGATGCGCGAGGTGGCGTACTGGGTGACCACCCACTCGAAGCGGTTGGGCGACCACAGCCCGACCCGGTCGCCCTTCTTCACCCCGCGCGCCATCAACCCGCGCCCGATGATGCCGGTTTCTTCCCAGAGCTGCCGGTAGCTGGCGCGAAAGTCCTGATGGCGCGAGACCAGGGCCTCGCGATCCCCGAACCGTTCTACCGTGCGGCGCAGGTTCTCGCCGATGGTGTCGCCAAGCAGAGGCACAGACGTGATCCCGTGTGAGTAGGAGGGCTGCATGGACGACATGGTAGTGGTTTTGCCAGGCGGCTCGCAAGTCCACAACCGGCAACACCCTGAAACTGCTTGAGGTATGATGAATTCCTATGTCCAGACTAGTCGACAGCCGGTGCATCCTGGTCCTGGCGGTGGCCGCGACCGCCTCCTGCAGCAATGGAGCCGTTCTGGGCGGGCCGGGAGGGACACTGGCCGTCGGCGCCTACTACCCTATCGGTTATGGCGACGACTGCGCCACCCAAAACGGCAAGCTACCCCCCCTCTGCCTACCCCACCAAGTGACCGAGATCCTCGAGCTGAGTTCGTCCGATCCGTCGGTGGCCGAGATCATCGCTGGCCAGGACGTTCCGAGCGGAGCCGTCGCTGCGCTCTATCCGAACTACGTACTCGGGAAAGGTCCCGGCCAGGCAACCCTGACGTTCAAGGGGCGCTTCGACGACGGGTCGGTACGGCAGGCCAGCACCACGGTCCAGGTGGGTTCGCCCGACAGTATCAAGCTGATTGCCGTCTGCGACGACGGGTCTTCGGTGACCAATCTGCTGGCCAGCCTGGGCGCCCAGGAGAACTTCGGCCTGCAGATCTATGCGGGGACCGAGGAACTGGTGGGCTGGCTGCCAAACGCGGTGACCGCAGAGGGCGTGACCCAGGTGTATGACAACTGGGGGAACAACCCCTACCTTTGGCAGGCGCCCGCGACTCCCGTGGTGCTGCAACTCCAGTCGGCGATAGTCCCGAAGGTCACCGGAACGCTGACCGCGTTCGGCCCCGACCAAGTGACAGACATCACCCTGCAAACATCCAGCGACAGCTATCGCAATGCCTTCACCACGCCGGGCGACTTCGATGTGTCACACACCGTCTTGCTCAACGGGCAGTCGATTTGCCACCCCCTTCCGGTGGAGCTCCACAGCTCGACACCCGCCATCTGTTCCCAACCCACGGACGAGGATGTCTGGACCGGCGACCAGTACGGCACCCAGGTGGCCGCGCACGCCGAGGGACTCTGTACCCTCGGGGCCTCGATGCCGGGTGGGCCCGTTCTCGCCACGTACAGTTTCCCCATCTTCTTCGTGAGTGCGCCACCTGCTGGACTGGAGGTACTCACCGACACCGATCCGTGTGCCGTCGAGGGAGAGACCGCGTGCCAGGTCGGCTACGGACAGGTCGGACTGTGCAAGTCCGGGCACTGGGTCGAGCAGCCCTTTTGTCCGACGGACCAGGTGTGCGATTTCGTCTCCAACACGACCCCGGGCTGCATCGCCGGGACTGTCTGCGCGCAGTGCCGCGGACTGCGCTAGCAGCCCGTGGCCAAGCAAGTCGCGCAAGCCAGAGCAGCAATCAGGCTTCGCTCTGCAGAAACGCCAGCACCTTGGCTAGGAACATCTCCGGTGCCGAGGTCATGGCGGCATGGCCCTGACCTGGCAGCAACTCTACCCGACTGTTCTGCAAGGCCGCATGGGCCGCCATGGTCGAATCGTGCATGAGGCGCGGACTTTCTGTGCCGAGCAGCAGCAGCGTCGGCGTCCGCACCTTGGCCAAGCGGCTGGGGTCGAAATGATAGCTCTCTGCCATGCGCACCTCGCGCGGCAGCGTGTGCGCCGCCTGCAAACGCACCCGCCAGGTGGATGAGCGGCGCAAGGCCTGCAACTCCGCCTCGCTGACCCCGACCACCTCGCGTAGAAAGATCTCCACCAGCGCATCGCGCTCACCACGCCGGAGCAAGTCCTCCAGCCGCTCGGGGATGTCGGGGCCGAAGAGCGGGCCGGGGTTGCCAACTGGAAATGGCGGCTCGTACAGCACCAGCTTGTCGATGGCCGAGGTCAGGGCCGAGGCCTCCATGGCGCACACGGCGCCGTACGAGTGGCCCAGCAGGTGGACCGGCCCGCCCGCAGCCTCTACCACCGCGGCCACGTCCTCGAACTCGCGTTCGATGGAGTAGCTGGGAGCGTCCCCGCTCGCCCCGCGGCCGCGCCGATCCATCATCAGCAAGGTGAATCGCGCGGCCAAACCGGCAACGCTGCGTCCCCAGCGCGCGTGGTCGAGCGATGATCCATGCACCATGACCAGCGGCAGCCCATGGCCCCGCCTTTCGTATGCGATACTGGTTCCATCGGCGGATCGAACTTGGTGCATCGAGTGCATGGCTGCAGGCAAACCTCGGAAGCGGCGGTTTCGGAAGGCCAGAATCTACTCCCATCTTTGCCGCAGAACACGCCTTCCGCAGGCGACCGGCTATTCATCGATGGGGCGCATGTCGGCGTAGCGCTGGCCAACCGCCTGGCCAGCCTGGTCGAGAACCTGCAAGTCGCCCGGCGACAGTTGCACCGAAACTGCAGCGGCGTTCTCTTCCAGATACTTGCGTCGTTTGGTGCCGGGGATGGGCACCACGTCCTCACCGCGCCCGAGCGCCCATGCCAGCGCGACCTGGGCGGGCGTAACCCCTCGCCCGGCCGCGACCTTTGCGACTAGGTCGGCCACCGCCAGGTTCTTTGCGAAGTTCTCGCCCTGAAAGCGGGGAAAGCGCTGAACTCGCGTATCACCCGGCCCCAGATCCTCAACCTTGCGAATGGCCCCGGTGAGAATTCCCCGACCGAGCGGACTGTACGGCACGAACCCAATACCGAGTTCGCGCAGGGTGGGCAAAATTTCCTTTTCCACGTGGCGCTCGAAGATCGAAAACTCGGTTTGCAGCGCAGTGATGGGATGGACCTTGTGCGCGCGCCGGATGGTGGCGGGCGCGGCCTCGGAAAGGCCGAGATAGAGCACCTTGCCCGCCTTGACCAAGTCAGCCATGGCACCCACGGTTTCTTCGATGGGCACGCCCTTGTCCACCCGGTGCTGATAGTAGAGATCGATGTGGTCCACCCCCAGACGCATGAGCGAGTCGTCGCACGCCTTCTTCACGTAGTCGGGCCGCCCACTGATGCCAAGCCATGCGCCGTCCTGGCCGCGTACATTGCCGAACTTGGTCGCGATGACCACGTATTTGCGCCGTCCCGCTAGCGCGCGCCCGACCAGACGCTCGTTGGTGAACGGGCCGTACATGTCAGCGGTGTCGAACAAGTCGATGCCCAGCTCGACGGCGCGATGGATGGTCGCGATAGCCTCGGCTTCATCGCGCGGACCGTAGAACTCGCTCATCCCCATGCAGCCAAGGCCGAGCGCCGACACCTGCAAACCCTGCGTTCCCAGCTTTCGTTTTGTCATGGCCCGGAGCATAGCGCGACAAGGTCGTTCTCGCCGCGACCGCCGCCCAGGACAGCAAAATAGGGCCCGCACACACCAGCCGAGGTGTCAGCGACGCAAGCTCAAGGTGTGCTTGTTTTCGAGCCGGACCGGGGCGTACGAAAGCTTGGCCCGGCGCAACCCTGGATCCCCGAGATCCTCTTCGCGGTTGATGAAGGCAAGCCCCTGGGCCGCGATGGCGTGGGCGGTTTCCTGGTTGATCACCTGATACAGCCCCTTTTCGTTGCGGAGCGCGCGTTCGAACAAGACCAACGCGGTGGTGGGGTTCAGACGGTCGAAAATCGAGAAGGCGGCCGGCCGATCGTCAATATGGAGCAGCAGTCCATGCAGCCCGAGCGCACTGAACTCACGAATTGCGGTGGCGAGCGCCTGGCTTTCCTGCTGCAACGTAACCGTGGTGCGTTTGGCCGCGATGTCGTCGCTGACCGCCAGACATTCCTGGCTATGCTGCGGGCCGAGCGGCTGGATCCGCCACGCGTAGAGCCGCGTGGCCTGTTGGATCAGGTTGCGCTTCTTGGCGTAGCGACTGCCGGCCAGCTCCGCCAGGTCTTCGGTCCGGTACACGTAGTTCGCACTGTCGCGATTCGCGAGCACGTGAAAATGCGCGACAAAAGCCGGATGTCGCGCCAGGAACTCGGCGCTGACCGATTCGATGACAAGCGCTGCGGGAAGTTCGCGGGCGCGGGCAAGCAGGTTCTTCTGCAGGGTTTCGGAAAACCGTCCCAGTGGCTGCAGCAGCCTCGGCTGGGGATCGGGGGCGACCCGAGCGCAAAGCAAGAGGGTATCCGGCTCAACCACGGCGTGGTGGTAGTGGAAGACCGACGACCAAACGTACAGCGAGGCAAACCCGTAGTCAGACAGGGGTTGCGGGTGGCGGGCAAGAAAGTCGGTCACCAGCGCGCGCTGCTCAATCGCGATGGGAGTAAACGGGAATCCCAGAAAGGCCTTCACGGTCAGAAACTCACTGGTGGAGCATGGGCTGAAAGCCGGTGAGTGGCTGGAATCCCAGCGACTGGTAGAAATTCTGCGTGCCCGGCTCGGCCACCAGGCCGATCCAGCTCAGGCCCGCGGCCACGCAGCGATCGGTCAGGCGCCGGATGATCTCGCGGCCGATGCCGCGGCCGCGGAATTCCGGGAGCACGACCACGTCTTGGATGTAGCCATCGCTGGCGCCGTCGGAAATCACCCGCCCCATGCCAATGATGCGGCCCCCGGGCGCGCGGGCCAAGAGAAAGCAGAAACTGCCGCGCACCATCTGCGG
>PMJE01000137.1:5510-5863 GCA_003157315.1 Myxococcales bacterium
CCTGGCCGCAAGTCGACCGCTCGTTGCCGGCGGGAGAGTATCCCTATCTCAAGATTCTTCCGACGGTGAAGTCCAGCCCGGCCTTGGCCCGCATCGCCGCACTTCCCGCCGCGCGCGATCGCCTGCTCGAACGGGCGCGTGTGCATATCCGCGGTGATCGCGGCTACGCCTTCGTCGACGTCGACGTGCCCTGCATCGTGGTGTCGGAGTGGCACTTTCGCAGCGGCAAGGATCGGGATCTCTATCTCGACCTGCTGCACGAGCTCACCCATCTGCGCCAGCTCGACGAGGGGTTGGATCTGTGGGACGAGAGATATGAATACGTGGATCGTCCCACCGAGATCGAGAGCAAC
>PMJE01000605.1 GCA_003157315.1 Myxococcales bacterium
GCCCAACGGGAAGGTGCTCATCGCCGGCGGAAACATGGGAAACATGTCTTTCACGAACGCGGAGCTATATGAATAGCCCTGCGACGGCTGGTGGCCGAGAAGTCATCGCGGAAGAATGGGTGGTTGGCCCCACCAGATCATGCCAACGCCGCGTGCTCGTGGCGATGGTCGCGGTCACAATGGCTGGCTGTTTGCCCTCAGGGGGGCCACCGATCGGACAACATCTTCTCTCTGACCGTACCCTGAGCGGCGTGCACTTCTCGCCCTCCGAGACCGACGGCGTCCCATCCCGTTTGCTGGCCACCGGCCCGGCGCAAGCGGCCCCATACTATTCGGAAACCTATACGGTGGCCGATCTGTACGAGATCCCCACAGACACGGGTTCGGAAGGGGCGCACGGTCTCGCTGGGCCGAAACTGCTGGCCGAGAAATGTCTTGTCCCGCAGGACGACGCATCGGACTGGGCGGTGCAAACCGACATTCGAGGCCGCCCCATAGTCGTGCGCTACTTTGCGGCAGCCGGCCTCGACTCCCGGTTCGATGTCGTCCGCGTCGATCTTGCCACCGGGGCGCAAGAGTTGCTGGGGGACGCTGACTACTATCCCCCCAATCCGCCATTCGTCTTGTCGCCAGGGAGAACGCGCGTGCTGCCGGGACGCTTCCCCAATGACGTGTCGGAGCTGGATGGAGGGTATACCTGGTTGGGCNNCTCAGCCAGCGACGCGACCTTTGTTGGTGAGAATGTTTACTATGACGGCAGCCAACTCCCGGGCTCGGGGACGCAAGATCTCTGGCGCGTGGCGCCCGACGGCCAGCCAGAACTGCTCGACCACAACACACGCATCTGGGCTGCCTTCGCCACGGACCGAGGGCCTCGCCTGATCCTGGAACGCGCGCTGCAGACACAAGATGCGACGGCAGACTTTCGCTACTTGCTGTTTGACCCGGGAACTCTGCAAGCGTCGCCCCTCCCATCCACGGTGGTTTTCTTGACTCCAGTGGCGCCTCCCTCCGACTACTTCGCCTCACCCGACGGACACTGGTTGGGCTCGGGAGTCACCCAAATCACGCTATTCAACTGGGTCACATCCGAGACGCAGGAAATCGACGGCAGCGCCTCCAGTAGCATCATCGGCTGGGAGTGGCGACCGGGGCACGAGGAATTGTGGCTCACCATGAACGACGGAACCCTGCGCATTTGGAAGCCGGAAACTGGCGTAACCCCCATGCCGGTGGCGCCAGTTCAGAATGCTCGGGCCCCGAATGGCACGCTTTCCATCTTCACGAGCGACGGAAACTATTGGTTCTCTATGCGGCCGGGCCAGGAATCGAGTGGGGAGCAGGCTCTCTACGTCGGTTCGGCCGACGATCCCGCCGGGACCGCCTACCAGGTCACTCCGGCAGGAGCCCAGATCTACTCTCACTGGGAACTGGCAGACGGCAGGATCCTGGCTGGCGCCTGGACGACCTCCGACTACCGCAAGGACTACTATTTGGTCGACCCAAGCACCGGCGCTTCACAGGGATTCGCGGTCAATGGACTGCTGGTTGCGCTCGGCCACACCAGGGTGTTGGCTCACGTCAATTGGGAGGCTGGCCTGGGAACCGGCGACCTCTGCCTGATCGATCTGGCGACCGGCACGCAAACCCTACTCGCACAAGACGTCTACGCCGCGGCGGTGGACCCGGGAGTACACGCTGACGTTCCCGCCGGAACCGATGCCTTGGCGACTGGCACGCGCATCGCCTTTCTGGTACGCAATCGTATTGATTCGCCCTACGACGGGGTGTGGATAGCCGAGCTGCCGTGATTGCGTTGTTGCTGTTCCTGGCAGTCGAGGCGCAGCCCGTACCAGATGCGGGGGTTGCTGCCGACCGGGCCACCACCATGGCGGACGCAGGCGGGAGCGCGCCGGTCGAGGACACGGCTGCACAAGGCGACACAGGCCCAGTTCTCCCCGACAGTGCCGCGCGAGATGGGTTGCCCATGGGCAAGCTGCGCGGGCGCGTGCTGGCCAAAGGGACACGCGCGTTCGTGTTTGCGGCAGCCATCACCGTTGATCAGAACCCCGCCGGCGAGACTGACGTTGACGGCCAGTTCGAGGCNNGCGCCGATCATCGTCCGGCTGGCGCCGCTGGAGAACGCGCCGATCTACGAAACCGTAGTCACCGCCCAGCCGTCGCAACCCGCACTGACCTTGACCGGGCAAGAGCTGACCAAGACGCCGGGCTCGCTCGGCGATCCCTTTCGCACAATCGAGTCGCTGCCCGGGGTCGCGTCTCCGGTCTGGCCGCTGCCGATCTACGCCATTCGCGGGGCCAACCCGGGCAACACCGGATTCATGCTCGACGATCTGCGCGTACCGGCCCTGTTCCACTTGGCGCTCGGCCCCTCAGTCATTCACCCGTATTTTTTCGATGAACTCTCCTTCTATCCCGGTGGCTACCCGGCCCGCTATGGACGCTACGTGGCCGGGCTGGTCTCGGCGCAGACACGCCAGCCGGCCAGTGACATGGTTCACGCGTCGGTCGATGTGCGACTGTACGATGCCGGAGGCTTGCTCTCGGCGCCTCTGCCCGGTGGCAACGGTGCCGTGGTCGCGGCTGCGCGCTACTCGTACACCGGGCCGCTCGTATCGCTGATCAGCCCAGGCTTGAGCCTCAGCTACTGGGACTACCAGGTGCGTGCCGATCGGAGCTTCGGAGCATTGCACTTGACCCTGCTGGCCCTGGGATCACAAGACACAATGTCGTCCACCGGAGGTGCGCCACCCTACGGCGACTTCCTCATGGTTTTTCACCGGGTCAGTTTGCGCGCGCACCTGCCGGTCGGCAACGGCCAAGTCATCGCCCAGGTGGCCGTGGGGTACGACCACAGCAAGGCGCCCATCATAAACTTAAGCCAGGCGTCCATGGCTGCCCAAGCATTCAGCGTGATGCCCCGGCTGTCCTATCGGCGGCCCACCGAGTGGGTGGATTGGGAAGTCGGATTCGACAGTGAACTGCAATGGCTCGCGCCAACCTCCTCGGTCGAGCAGGTGGGCGACTCCGATTTGGGACAGAAACGCACTGCTCAACTCTTGGCTGGATATGCCTCGGCCACTATCCGCGCCGGCAGCCGCTTGCTGCTGACCCCAGAAGTGCGCCTGGACAGCTACGCCGGAAGTGGCGTCGAGAAGTCGGATGTGGGACCACGCTTGGGCGTGCGCCTGCTTGTCGAACCGCTGACCTGGATCGAGGCTCGTGGGGGCCGTTTCAGCCAAGCGCCCAGCCTGCCGTTACAGATCCCGGCCGCCG
The DNA here is from genome assembly GCA_003157315.1 of Myxococcales bacterium. The sequence goes on from PMJE01000605.1 coordinate 3,298, forward strand.
AGAATTTCGGGCTGGCGCTTTACGGACTGCAGACCTCATGGCAAGCATCGCTGGGCGCCGGGACCAAGCGACTGCGTGGCGTGGAAATCGAGCTGACCGGCTACGTGCAGCGCTACGTGCTGACCGACCTGCGCGATCCGACTGTGTTCTGGCCGGATCTGTTGGCGAGTGACTTTCTGGTTCGGCGGGACGCGCGGTCCTACGGCGCGGAGTTGCTGATTCGCCGTCCGGCGAGCGAGCGTTTGCACGGCTGGCTGGCCTACACCATTTCGCAGAACCAGCGTGCCCTCGGCGGCGGCGTGATTGGACCCTCGGACTGGGATCAGCGCCACATTCTCAATCTGGTACTGGGATACCGGCTCGGCCGCAATACCTTTGGTGGCCGCGCCCACCTGAACACTGGGCGTCCGGTGCTCATCAGGAACAGCGATGCCGAGAGCTTCGTTCGCCTGCCCACCTACTATCAGATCGATTTGCGCGCAGAGCGCAGGCTGTTGTTCAACAAGTTCGTGCTGGATGTCTACCTCGAAATGGTGAACTGCACATTCAATCGCCAGATTTTCGACATGGGCCAGAATATTCCCTCGGGCCCAATCGTCGTGGACAGCCAGCGCATTGTCTTACCGTCGCTGGGCGTGCACGGGGAATTCTAGTTGCATTCCCTGGCTCAGTGAAAGTACCGGTCCTTGAGTGCGAGAAAGCGTTTCTCGACCAGGTGGTACAGCAGTTGGGCGGCGGTGAAAGTGATGAGCCAGAAGAAGACGATGGCTAGGCCGAGGTTGGGGATGGTTGGCCGGCGCGGCAGCGCGAATAGCAGAAGCATGCCCAGGTCCATCACCGGCAGGTGCAGCAGGTACATGCCATAGGAGACGCGACCCACGGCAACCAAGGGCCGGAATTCGAGGGTGCGGCCCAGCCAGGTATTCGGCCGCCGGGTGAGTTCAAGCAAAAGGATGGCTGTGGTCAGTGCCAGCAGGGAAAAGCCAGCGGAGAAGCCGATGGGCCGGCCGACCGGGCGAACTGACATGCTGTTGCTTGCCACCAGCAAACCAATGAGAACCGCCCCGGCGCCCAATAGCAGCCGGCGGGTCGAGTCGCGCCAGGCGATCCGGCCAGCCAACAGCGCGGCCAGGCCGCCCCAGAGAATACTGTCGAGCCGGTAGTGCGAGGCGAAGTGGACAGCCAGCGGTTGGTCCCAGCCGCTGGCAATGGCGAGATGGCGGAGTACCGGGAGGGTGAGGCACACCACGAGCGAGACCGCCACGCGCACGCGAGCTCGCTTGACCATGAATAGAAAGAAAGGCCAGAGGAGATAGAAATGCTCCTCCACGCACAGGGACCAATACACATTGTAGGCTCCCCGTGGAAGCAGGACGGTGTGGCCGGTCCAACCCGGCCCATACGACATGAAGTAATTTGCCCAGAACGTGCCGTAAGGCAGAAGCCCGAGGGCCGAATGCTTGATCTCGTCGAGGCCCGCCGAAGGCACGAAGGGATAGCGGGCCAGCAGGCAGGTTTCCAGCGCGAACACAGCGTAGAACGCGGGCAAGATGCGGAACACGCGACGTAGGTAGAAGCGGCCCAGGCTAAAGCGCTGCGGCCGCCCGGCAAGTGCCTCGCGCTCCTCTTCGCGCAGCAGCAGCGAAGTGATGAGAAACCCACTGAGGCAGAAAAACAGATCCACGCCCGCCCATCCCGCCATCAGCCAGGGCCGCAGCCAGCCCAAAGTCGCGTCGGGATAGACGGTTGTGCTTACCGCGTGATACGCGATCACCATCAAGATAGCGACACCGCGCACGCCATCTAGGCTGCGAACGTGAAATCGGCTGGGTGCGCCCGCGGCGGGCGCGTGCTGTGCGGTGGGCGTGGACTCGCGCATCGAAGTCACGCCCCCATTAAACCACGGGACGCGAACCGCCCGGGCATTAGATAGCTTTGCTAGCTCCTGCCCCGTTTGCGCGCGCGCAGGTATTCGGCCCGCTGCTCGTCGAGAAGCCAGCTTGGCTCGGCCAGGACGTCGTCGAACAAGGACGACGTGGGTGGTGGCCCGGCCGCCTCTTCAACGGCGATGGCCGCGCGGATTTCCTCGTCGATGCGCTGGCGCGCGGCTGCCTGCGCCTCGGTCGTCAAGATCTTCTGCGCGCAGAGCCAGATACCGTAGCGGAGCAACGGATCCTTGCGCTGCCACGCTGCCGTCTCGGCCGGATCGCGGTAGCGACTGGGATCATCAGTGGGGCCGTGGGCGCCCATGCGGTAGGTGACCGCCTCGATGAAGCTGGGNNAGCACGTCGTTGCCGTCAACCCGGAACGACGGCACGCCAAAGGCTAGCCCCTTGATGGCGATGCTGCGCGCGGCGGTCTGGCGAGAAAGTGGCGTGGAGATGGCCCACTGGTTGTTCTGGCAAACGAACACCACCGGCGCCTTGAACAC
>PMJE01000181.1 GCA_003157315.1 Myxococcales bacterium
CCTCTGCGGGCCGGCTCCTGATGCAGGCGTGGCGAAAGACTCTGCCCCACCGACCGCGTGCCCGATGCTGGCAAGTCTGACTTCCACGGACGCTGCGGCAGTTTCGTGGGGCGCCGGACGAATGTGGCTGGAGTGCAAGTACACGGACGGGACCACCGAAGATTGCCTCAGCAACGACGCCACGGGCTGCCCTGGACCCGTCATGATAGGTGCGGACTTGGTCGGCTGCAGCAACCTATGTGCGGCGAACGAATACGGCCTAAGCTACGGCGGAGTAGGTCCTTTGGCGCCGTTGCCGTCAATCGACCTTCCCGCTGGATGTGGGTCAGGCCTGTATACCCCAGCCGGCGTTGCATTCTACTGCTGTCCCTGCGGCAAGTGAGCCGGAAATAGACTCCTCTGCTACTGTGAGGGCTAGGCAGCGTGGGGGCGCAGCCTGACCCCCAGGCTTTGATCCCGGAGGAGTCACCATGGAACGATACTTCCCATCACGGCGGTTTTGCACCTTGTTACAGAACGAGCTGGGCCTGCGTGGGCTGGGTTCGGTTCTCCTGGTTGCACTCCTGATTGGTTGTGCTTCGTCGTCAAGTTCTCCGGGTGCTTCAGGGGGCAGCGGGACTGGCGGAAGCAGCAGCACCGGCGGCAGCACCAGCGGAGCAAGTGGCGGACAGACCACAACCGGCGGTGTCACGAATCCTTCGGGTGGAACTGCGTCGGGCGGCTCGATCAGCTCGGGTGGAACGACCGCCGGCCTCGGGGGAACCACGAGCGCTGGCGGCGCGGGCGGGGCCACCCCGAAGAGCGGCGGTACGACTAGCAACGGCGGCTCGACTGCCAAGGGCGGCGCGACCGCCGGCGGCGGCATCACGACCAGCGGCGGCAGTGGAGTCAATTTCAGCGGCGGCAATGGAGTCAATTTCAGCGGCGGCACGACCGCCAGCGGCGGCACGACGGCCAAGGGAGGGAGCACCAGCGCGGGTGGTACCACCGGCAGCGGCGGAACCACCGAGCGACCGGACGCAGCACCGGATGTCGCCCAGCCCGATGCGCGCGCTAGCGGTGGCGCGGGATCTGGCGGAACGGGCGGAAATGGGGGCATCGCGTTCGATGGCGGCACCGACCCATCAGACTTTCACTGCATGAACTGGGCCGACAACCGGGACAACTTCAACACCGGACACATCCTGCTCTCTGGGATGACTTCGGACACGGACACCTACGCTGGCGTCACCACCACGGCCAACATCGTCCTGACCGCCTTCACCGATCTTTTGAAGGCCAATTCCTACCGCATGCCGATCAACGAGCCGACCGTTCTCGATCCGTGGTGGAATTCATACAAGGCCGCCATCGACGTCGGAATCGCCAAGGGAATGAAGGTGATCATTGGGTTCTGGGCGCAAGACAAGAACATTGGCAAGCCGGTTGACATCACCAGGTGGTACAGCATGTGGCAAGTCGTGATTGATGCCTACGTGAGCAATCCGTTGGTGTATTACGACATCCACAACGAGCCGCACGGCTATACGCCGCAGGCGTGGACCACCGCGGCGCTTGCCTGGATCGCGCAGTTCCCCAACGTGCCCAAACAACAGATCATCGTCGCCGGTAGCGGATGGGACGACAATATCGGGAGTATTGCCAGCTCCTTCCCTGGCCTGATAATGGAGATCCACAATTACGCGAACAACGGCCCGACGACTCAGGCAGGGTGGCAATCCAACCTGCTGAACCGACTTGGCAACGCTGTCAGCCGCACCATTGTCGGCGAGTGGGCGGGCACGGTGACAGAGGACTTCACCACCGGGATCGATGGCAACGCAGACAAGTCCTTTATCGTCGGCACCGCCGATACCATCTATAACAACAAGATGGGAAGCTGCTGGTGGGCAGGTGCGTTTGCCCCCAGCGGAGGCACCTCGGGCACGACCTTCCTCGTCCAGAAGGGGACCGGAGCCAGCATGACCTTCACCGTGCAAGGTCAAGCCGCCCTCACCTATGTTCAGCACTCGTGGGGCCTCAACTGAGCTGATGGTTCAGCTGCTAGCTGACTACGTTTGGATAGTCAGCTGAGGCGCTGGTTGGCGCCTCGGTCTGCGGTGGAGTACGATTCGCGCACTCATGGCCTGGCGCTTCCGGCTCCACATAGCCACCGGCTTGAAAGTGCTTGCCTTCCTGCTCTCCAGCGGGCTGTTCGCATTCTCGGTGTGGTACGTATGGACCGCTTGTTCAGTTCCGGTCGAGCTTGAGATTCGCGAGGGAACGGTCTGGCTTTTTGCCCTGGCCAAGCGGGCGGGCGTGGACATCTACGACTCGAACCGACTGGCATTCGTGAACATGAACCACGGCCCGATGGACGCCATGCTGAAAGGATGGCTTGCCACGCTGGTCCCGGCCCTCCCTGGGTGCGTGGTCACACGTTGTTTCGTTTTCCTGCTTCCCTTCTTCCTGCTGGGCTCGGCCTACGTTGTTTGTCGAAGAAGTTTGACTGAGGCGCTGCTCGCCGCGGCCGCGCTCCACCTCTTTCTAGTGAAGCTCAGCACCATGATGGTCGTCGGTCGCAGCGATGCCACTGCCCTCTGCGGCCTGGCCATCTGCGCTGCTTTGGCCCACCTGCTGCTCGTGAATCGCCATCGAGAATGGTCCAACCGTCGCTATCTCGCCCAGCAGCTCCTGTTCGGTGCTTCGTCTGCCGTGGTTTTCCTCACCTCTTGGCGAATCGTGCCCACCCTGGCGATGATACATCTCGTGGTCCTGGCAAAGCAGTTGGCCGAGTCCACCAGGCGCTTCCGCTGCCTGATCTACGCGATGGAATTGTCCATAACTGGGTTTGCGTTGGTGTGGGTGCCGACCTTCCTGTTCGAACTGCATGGCAACATTGGGCTCTACTACCAGAGATTCTTCGGGTTCTTTTCGCACAAGAGCGGCTGGGGTTCTTTCCCCGGACCCAAGTTTCGCCTCTTCCCCGCCGAACTCCTTTCCCCGGCAAAGGGTCTACTCCTGCTGCTGGGAGCGCTCACTCTGGTCGCCCTCTTCCGATTGCGAAGGGAGCGCGTGCAGGCTATCGCCTGGCTTCTGCTGCTGCCACTCGGTTGGCTCGCCTATTCCTACGGCTTCTACATTAATCAGGCCGGTGGCGGGCTACAGTACTTCTGTCCCTTCTTCTTTTCCGTCTGGTTTCTTGTTCTGCATGCTCTGCGCCGCGAGAGCAAATGGAGACCACTTACGCAGCTGATTGTGGCCGGACTGGTTGCCGGTCTACTCCCATGGCAGGGATTGCTTGCTCAACGCCGCCAACTTGCCGAGGTACGCACAGAGGCCCGGACATTCCTGCAGGAGGTCGCCAGCCTAACTCGTGGCCAATTTGTGTTCGGCGAGGATGCACAGCTGTTCAAGAATGAATACTGTGACGAGGTGGTCGACACCGGCGACACGGTCGACGCCATTGCGGTTACCCGCTACTACGGTGAGGACTTTACCCGCAGCTATATGAGCTACGTGACGACCTTGCTCAGCGAGCCTCCGCCATTCATCATCGCAGCCATGCTCGATCAGGGGACTATGTTTGGCACTACGACTCCGCACCTTACCGACCTGCTGAAGAAATCCTACACGCTGGTTTTGCAGGGTCCTTCAAATCTGATCGCGAACGGAGGCGGCGAGATAGCGCTGTACCAAAGAAAGGCTGAATGAACAGTACCCGAATCACGATAGTCGCCGCACCCCACAGCGTCGCACGCCGTAGCTTGCTATTGTGGAGCTACCTGTGCTGAGACTGCGCACAGCAAGCGTCACCCGTCTGGGAAGACGACTCCGGGACGCGCTCTTGCTTAGGCACGCTGAAGCGGTGGTCAGGGACTACTCTCCTGCGCGACAAGCAGTGATACGGCAGCTCTACCAGGCCGCAATGGCCCGCATCGCTTTGGCCGACGAAACCACGGATGCGCGCTACGCGGCGGCCGCGGTTGCACTCCATCGCGAGTCAGTGCGTTTCCTCATCTCCGCCATTCTTCTTTCGCAAGATGCGACGCTAGCGGGAGTACCGCTTGCGCTCAGAGCCGGCGCTGACAAGCTGGAAGAACTCGTGCAAGCTGGGGTGTTGCCGGCACTGCCCAAACGCTACGCCGAGACGCTGGCGATTCTCGACGCGCCTGATCCTATGGCCCTGGATCGGCTGCGTCCGCGACGGGCGGTGCGCGACCGCGCTTTGGTCGAGACGCTGGTCCATTGGCTGCGCGCTCAGGTCGAGCCACGCAGTCTGCGAAGAATTCGGGTGACGCGCACGCTGCGCCTGGTATTGGCCGGGGCGGCCCTGCTCGGGCTGATCGCGTGGGGGCTGTTTGCGATTTTCGCCGCTAAGAACATTGCGCTGCACAAGCGGGTCACGATGAGCAGCCAATATCCGGGAACACCCAACCCGCAAGGGGCGACGGATGGAAGGATCGTTACTCCCTACCAAGCGCACACTGCCATCGAATCGGATCCCTGGATCGCGGTCGACCTCGGTTCGGTTCACAAGATCTCGACGGTGAAGATCTACAATCGCACCGACTGGCACTACGAAAGCTCGCTTCCGCTCACCTTGGAGTTCGCCAAGAACCCCACCGATTACCACGCGGTCGACCGCCGAACCGTGGCCTTCACGGGTTCCAAACCCTGGGTGTTCACCCCGCGGGCCGCGTCCGCCCGCTTTGTTCGAGTGCATGGCCACCCAGGTGGATGCGTGGTTCTCACCGAGATCAAAGTCTACGGTCACTGATGTAGTGCTAGATTCGCCCAGTGAGAAAGCAGCTTCGGCGCGCCGATGAGCGGCTTCGTGTGGCCCTGGTCACCGGGGCTTGTTCAGGCATCGGCCGCGCAATGGCAACGCGCCTGGGATCACTCGGATACGAGTTGATCCTGGTCAGCAATCGACCCGCTGAACTGGCAGCCACTGCGCAGGAGATCGGCAAGGCGCACGCTGTGTTGGTGCACACCATCGTGTCGGACCTGGCGCGACCCGAGGCTGCCGAGGAGCTCTACCAGTCCGTGCGTGAGAAGGCCCTGCAGGTCGACATTCTGATCAGCAACGCGGGGTTCTTCTTCTTTGGCGAGGCGGTGGATGCCTCGCCTGCGCGAGCCAAGGCGATGTTGCAGCTTCACGTGGTCACGCCCTCCTTGCTCTGCACCTGCTTTGGCCGCGACCTGCGCGCGCGCGGCCGCGGCCACATCCTCATCGTGTCGAGCATCTCGGCCTGGCGCGACTTTCCCGGGATCAGCTACTACGGGGCCAGCAAGAAGTATCTGCGCGGGTTCGCCCGGGCGCTGCGTAGTGAGATGGCGGTGTACGGGGTGAAGGTCACCTGCCTGGCGCCCGGCCCCACCGCGACCAACCTTTATCATGCCGATGTGGTTCCGGTGAAGCGGGCGCAGCGGCTGGGCATCATGATGGAGGCGTCCACCGTGGCCGAATCCGGCCTGCGTGCCATGTTCGCGAACCGGGCCGAGCACATCCCTGGCCTTTTCGCGCGCATCATGACCTGGTTTTCGGTGCTGGTTCCACAGTGGGTAATCGATCTCCTGCGCCGGCGCGCCCCGTGGCTACCTAAGCGTAAAGGCACGCCGTGACCGATCCCTTTTCACCGTTCAGGCTGGCCGGGCTTGCCTTGCGCAACCGGATCATCAAGACCGCCACCTTCGAGGGCATGAGTCCGGGGGGCTGTGTGAGCGCGGCTCTCATCGAGCACCATCGCGCGCTGGCCAAGGGCAAAGTGGCCATGACCACAGTGGCGTACTGTGCGGTCACGCCCGACGGGCGCACCTTTGCCGACCAACTACACATGCGACCCGAGCTGGTTCCGGATCTGCGCGCGCTCACTGCGGCTGTGCACGCCGAGGGAGCGGCCGTGTCGCTGCAGCTCGGCCATTGCGGCGCCTTCTGCAACAACCACGATCTCGTGCGGCGCAGGCCCATGGGCCCGTCGCGCGCGCTCAACCTGGTCGGCGCGCTCAGCGGGCGCGTACTAGCCGATGCGATGTCTGAAGCGGAGATCGAGGAAGTGACGGGTGCCTTTGTGGGCGCGGCTCGGCTGGCGCGCGAGGCCGGCTTCGACGCGGTGGAGTTGCATCTGGGGCACGGCTATCTTCTGAGCCAGTTTCTCAGCCCGGGC
>PMJE01000067.1 GCA_003157315.1 Myxococcales bacterium
GCCGGAAGCACTTGCCCTCGGCGTTGATCGCGTAGAGCGCCTCATTGTCGAATTTCGTGTCGGCCCGCCGGTTCTCCAGCGCCACCATGACCTTGGCGTCCGCACCGGGTTCCATCGGCTCAAGAATGCGAATTCGACCGGCCGAAGCCCCCAGCAGCTTCAAGTCGATCTGGCTCAGCCAGTTCGCTGGCTTGTCCGGCCGCATGAAATAGAGCTGCCCGTTGTAGCCATCCGCCAGCACCGCCTGCGTCGTCCCAGCCAGAAACAGGAACCACAGGTACGATGACCGGATCGGGACATACACCTCCTTGGGCGGCGCTATCAGGCTGCCATCGGGCCGCTGCCGCGAAAGGTAGGTTCTTTGGCCCCGCCCGGGAGCATCGAACAGCACCAGGATCTCATCGATGTCCGTTGACCCCGGCCGATTGAGCGCCCCGATGGCCTGCACCTCGGCGATCCCCTCGTCCGTCTTGGGCAGTGGTATGCGCGAGATCCCGCGCTGGTCGACCCGCAGAATCGCGTACTGGTCCAGCTTGGCCAGAGCATCATCGTCCACGTCGTGCCCCTTCTTCGACGTCAGCCACAGCAGGAAGAAGACCACGTCATGGCCCTTCAGTTTCGCGGTGTAGGTCTTCTTCACCTCGAAGTTCATGCCCCAGGGCGTATGCAGGGACGAATGGTGAAAGATCTCCCTGTCCACGCTGTACACCCCGAGTGCCCCATTGGCCCGCGGCAAGATGAGTTCGTCCACGCCATCCCCATTCACGTCTGCGGTGACGATGTTGGCAATGTCGAACGAGTCCGAACCATCCAGGATCTTGCCCGCCAGCGACCAGGGCGAGCCAAAAACCAGGGGGAACGGTCCCCGTTTGCGGCCTGGCTCCTCATCGAGCCTTTCGATTCGCTGCTCGCCGCTCAGCCCGATGGCGTGCGAGCGAAGCCGGCTATAAAGCACAGCGGCCGGGGTGCTTCCGCGCCAGAGCACGATAGGGCTCCCGTCAATCGTGTCCTCGCCNNCTCGGTTGCGTGCACAGCCAAACAGGATCAGGGTTGCGAAATACGCGGCCCAAGCCGCCCGTCTGAAGTTGCGCATGTCATTCCTTGTGCGGTGCTGTTGACTGGCCCCGTTTTCCCTGCGACCGGGCAGCCGTTGGCCAGAACGGATCGAGATCGCCCAGGTAGTGATAGCGAACATAGCCACATGTGCAGCAAGTCCGGCAGCGTCTCGCGTCTTGGTTCGCTGTCGCCGGATCAGAGGGGCCCGGAGCAAGGTCGCCTGCCTATCGGCCAGCTGACCGAATGTCAGTCCCAAACCGCGTGACGGTAGTTTCGCCGGATCGTTCGGTCTTTGGTCAGCAGTCCGCTGTCGGACCATGTCGAGTAGGTGCCACCGGAAATGTTGCCGTTGCCGCCGATGAAGGTCGATGGGAACGCGGCCGGAACGCCCCGTCCAGTGACGTTGCCTGAACTGCTGGCAACGGTGAAGCCCGCCGGCTTCCCCCCCCCGTCCGGACGACGAACGGATCTGGCCCTCTGCTGGCCCCCAGCCGATCAGCACCCTTCGTTGAATGCGCGGCCGTCGCATGTCGCGCCTTGGCATGCGCCATGACTTCCAACGTGGACTACTAGCGCAACGTCCTGCCGCTATGGCTTTTTGGACGATTTCCGGCTAGACGAGCTACTAATTCGCTAGTGTTCCGTGGGTTATGGTTTCCCGATCCTGGGTCCAGGACTGTTTTCGGTTTGATCAAGGAGGCCCCCGAATGACTTCTCGTGCAGCACGTGACAACAATATCTTTCGCCTGCTCTTCATGCCCGCCTTGGCCATAGGGCTGGTGGTTGGGTGCGCCCCCGCATCGAGCGGGGGTGGCGGCGGTGGCGCCGGACAGTCCGGCGGTGGCAATGGCGGCGGCTCCATCCAGAACGGTGGCGACACCGGCGGCCCAGCGGGCAACGGCCCAGCGGGCAACGGCCCAGCGGGCAACGGCCCGGCCGGCAACGGCCCAGCCGGCAACGGTCCAGCGGGCAACGGCCCGGCCGGCAACGGCCCGGCCGGCAACGGCCCAGCCGGGAACACCGGCAGCCCCGGCGGCATGACCAGCAACCCTGCCGGCAACCCTGGCGGCACAACCACTTCTCCTGGCGGCACAACCATCTCTAGCGGTGGCACGACCAAGGTGTCGGGCGGCACCACCAGCAATCCAGGCGGCACCACCAGCAACCCAGGCGGCACGACGACTGCGTCCGGCGGCACAACCGCTCCGGGCGGCAGCACGGGTTCAAGCGCCGGGAGCACCGGCAGCACGGGCAACCCAGCTGGGTGGTGGCAGACCTCGGACTGGGGTGTTACATCGGTAAACTGGCACGGCTGCGTGTGGACAGGCGTCGACTGCAAGTCTAACTGTTCTGCCGGCATCGTCGCCGTCCCGAGCAGCACGACGTCGATCACGCCCCTAGATTTTACGGCCGCTACCAAGGAAGGCGGCCCGTACGAGGTCACTGGCACCGTGTTCAACGACTACAACTCGGTAGCGCTTCTCGGGTTCGACCTGACCGACACGGCGAAGGGCGACGCCACGCAGTGCAGCAACGCGAAACGCAACCCCGCGGCAGATGGGCCACCCGCGATAGCTATGCCCTCTGGCACGACCGGCTTTGCGATCAACTGGAGCGCCAAAATAGCGCCAGTCACCTCGTTCCGCATCCAGATTCAAGGCGTCAAGGGCGCCACCGATCCGACCAATCGGTGGTGCGCGACGATTACAGATGCGTCGGGACCAAGCTTTGTGAAGTACTCGGACTTCTACCCTTCGTGCTGGTACGTGGGCGTCGCTGGCCAGAATCCAGGCACGGCGTACGCTGGCCAGCCCATAGACTCTGTGGTCTTCCTCGTGCCTGGCACGATCGCCGCGAAAGCGCCGTTCGATTTCACAATCGTTGGCTTCGCGCCAGGCACCAGCGCCGCAATGGCACCTGGTCCGGTTGGGGCATGCGGCACAACGACTGGCACGGTCGGCTCCACCACGCAATTGTCTGGCCAGGCGTCGATTGATGCGGCGACTCAGCGCGCAGCAGTGACTGGAACGGACTGCAAGAAATACATCATCAACAACAACAACTGGGGAAATGAGGGCACCACCTATCAGTCCCTGAGCTACACGGGCAACACCTTCACCGACACGGTCACTAGCGGCAGCGGTGGCGGCGCCAACGTGGTGTCGTTCCCGTCGATTTACATTGGCGCCAACGGCCAGATTGGCGGCGGTACGTTCAACACGTGGGCTGACAGCGGTTTGCCTATGAAGATCAGCGACATGAAGAGCGCCAAATCCACATTCCAGTGGTCCGGTGGCAATAGTGGAAATTACAATGCAGCCTACGACATCTGGTTCGCAAAGACCCAGCCCACGGCGGGCGGCTACAACGATGCCGTTTCAGGTTTCATCATGATCTGGAACTTCAAGCCAGGGAGCAGCCAACCCATTGGCGACGCCGGCAAGACTCGCCCAGCGACCATCGATGGCAAAGGGTATCACGTCTGGCGCGGCGGACGAAATGCCACGGCCACAGGCACCGATGGCACTGGGCGCCCGGTCATCTCGTACGTTGCCGACAGCACCAACAACAACTTCTCCTCCGATCTGAAGTTGTTCTTCGACGATGCGGTGAAGAACGCCGCGGATGACATGAGCAATGGCACGCCCGCCATCACCCAGGCCTTCGCGAACAGCTGGTACCTGACCGACGTGTTTGCTGGCTTCGAGATCTGGAACGGCAGTGACGCCAAGGGTCTCAAAGACACCTTCACCTGCGTAATCCAATAGCGGGCCTCTACCGCTAGTTCGAAGGGCCGCGCGGAGAGATCCTCGCGGCCCTTTTTGCGTCTGCTCAGCTGCGTTGGCTGGCCTGCGCGGCAACGTTTCTCCTGCGGTTCAACGTTCGCGCTGACTTCCACTTGTACGAAGCCAGCAGTGAGGCCAGGCTGGTCGGACGGATCGCCACCGCAGCCGGTACGCCGGCTCCAGCGGCCGCGAGGTGGTCGCGGAGGGGCAATATTGATGCGATCACACCCCCGCTGCGGGCCTGCCTCGCGCTACTTCGCGAGCTTCATGAGCTGGCCCGAGCCGTTGATCCAGTAGAGGAAGCCGGAATCCTGGTAGAGGACACCCAAGTTGCCGTTCCCCGTGAAGTAGTTGCCCAGGGTCTGGCCGGTGGTCATGACCGTGGTCGTCGAGGAACACGAGGACGCGGTACAGCGGTTGAGGTTGGCCAAGGTATCGATCC
>PMJE01000219.1:0-129 GCA_003157315.1 Myxococcales bacterium
TTCCTGGTGTCCAGCCGGGCCGAGGAGGAAGTGGAGAAGGAGCGCCAGCGCATCGAGAAGCTGGTGAACGAAGCCGACGCGCTTCTGCCTAAAGTTGAAGAGGTTCTTTCGGGGACGCCATTCGGGCAG
>PMJE01000219.1:193-1527 GCA_003157315.1 Myxococcales bacterium
GGCCCACGTGAGGCACTCCCGGTGCGTGACGTGTCGCACGAGGCTTGCGAGCTGACCCAGCGAGGACTGGAGTACTACGCGCACGGCCGCATCCGTGAGGCGGTGTCGGCCTGGCTAGGCGCTGCGCAGCTCGCGCCGCATGATCCGCGGGCCCGCAACCTGCTGGTGTTTGCGCGCAGAAAGCTCAACGAGTGCGACACGCCCCCGGCCACGCGTTCCCACCGCGNNGGCCAGCCTGACCGTCGTCGAGGCCGCTGAAGGCGCCAGCCAGGGTTCCCAAGATGCAACGGCCGATGGTGAGTGGGACCAGATCGACACGAGGCGCATGCCCGACGGCGCGATCGAACGAGCGGCGCATACGGCCGGCCAGGATGCGCGGGATGCGGCCGACACGCGCAAGCAGTGGCCGATTCAAAATGACAAGCTACTGGCCGGCGCGCGCGGCTTGGTGGACGAGTGTCACGCCGCCCTCACGGAGGGCCGGGCCGACGACGCCGCTCTGGCGGCTGAGATGACCCTGCAACTGCGCGAGCAGGCCCGCGCGCCCAGGATTGACGACATCGTCGATTCCACGCGCCCGCTGCTCGAGCGTGCCTTTGGCGCCTGCATCGGTGACATGAAGTGTGCGCCCATCCGCGCCATTCCCTCCGAGGAGTTGGCCGCGCATGGCCTTGATCACCGGGCGGCCTTCCTGATGTCGCGGATGGACGGCATGCTGACCGTGGGCGACCTGCTNNCCTGCGCCTGATGGCGGCCCTGCGTCGGGCCCAGGCGGTAGATTTGGTTCCGGTTGGTTAGCAATTCCACACAGAGGGCACAGAGGAAGAGGAGACCAGGCTCAGTGTGCCTGCGGCGTCCCCCCTCGTCCGTCTCTGCGATCTCCGTGCTCTCTGTGTGGAATAGCTAACGAGTCCGCCCTAGACCTTTTCCCGCGACTCTGGTAGTCGTCCGCGCATGAAAATCGTGCTCGCATATTCCGGGGGACTCGACACCTCTGTGGCCATCGGCTGGCTGCAGGAAAAGTACAAGGCCGAGATCGTCGCCTTCTGCTCCGACGTCGGGCAGCAGGAGGACCTGGAGGCCGCACGCAGCAAGGCCTTGCGTTGTGGCGTGGTGGCCTGCCACATCCTCGATCAGCGCGAGGAGTTCGTGCGCGATTTCGTGTTTCCCGCGGTACGCGCCGCTGCTCTCTACCAGGGTGAATACTACCTCGGCACGTCGCTGGCCCGCCCCTGCATCACGCGCGGCCTGATGGAGGTGGCGGCCAAGGAGAAGACCAACACCATCGCCCACGGGGCCACGGGCAAAGGCAACGATCAGGTGCGCTTCGAGCT
>PMJE01000219.1:1571-8900 GCA_003157315.1 Myxococcales bacterium
GGAAGACCCCGATGCCGAGCCGCCAGCCGAGATATTCCAGCGCACGGTGGATCCGCGGCGCGCCACGGATCAAGCGCGCGAGGTGGCGATCTCCTTTGAACGAGGAACGCCGGTGGCGGTGGACGGCAAACCGCTGGCGCCCGCGGCGCTGCTGACCGAATTGAACAAGATCGCTGGCGAGCACGGGGTTGGCCGCGCGGATGTTGTGGAAGACCGTTTCGTCGGGATGAAGAGCCGCGGCGTGTACGAGACCCCGGGCGGAACCCTGCTTTACAAGGCCCACCGCGGGGTTGCGTCGCTGACCATGGATCGCGAGGCCATGCGACTGCGCGACACCCTGGCGGTCGAGTACGCGACCTTGGTGTACCGTGGCTTCTGGTTTTCGCCCGAGCGCGAGGCCCTGCAGAAGTTGGTCGACAACGTGAACGAGCCGGTCACCGGCACGGCCCGGCTGCGACTTTACAAGGGCAGCCTCACCCTCATCGGGCGCAGTGCACCCAGGTCGCTCTATCGCACGGACATCGTGACCTTCGAGGACGATCGCGGCGCCTACGACCAGCGTGACGCTGGCGGGTTCATCCGCCTGAATGCGCTCCGCCTGCGCACCACAGCCAGCGCACGGCAGAAGTAGACGGCCAACCGTCGGTGAACAGCGAGCCGACGTCTGCAAGTGCCGCTACGGGTCATGCAGCGCGGACGGCGTGAGCCATTCGGACAATCACGGGCTACTGTAAAATAGATGATCCCAACATAGGTTCATCCACAGGGAGAAATGCATGCGGCGAGAGCACACAAGGCAACGTGAAGCAGGTCGGGTTTCGGCGTCGTTTCTGTGCGCCATGAGCTTGGGGATGCTGCTTTCTGCGTGCGGCAACTCGCAGGCTCCCCCAATAGTAGATGGAAGCTCGGCCGCTGGTGGCAACACGAGCCCCGAGCCCCAGAGCGGCGGTGCCACGTCAGTTGGAACGACTGATACTGGCGGGTTGCCGGACACCGGCGGCACCACCGGCGCCGCTGGCACGACCGCCAGCGGAGGCACGCCCGTCACCGGTGGTTCAATCACTCCCGATACCTCCGCAGCCCCGGGGGGCTCAAGTAGCACTGGCGGTGTGCCGATCTCCGGCGGCGTCCCGAACTCGGGCGGTGTCTCCAAGACCGGCGGCGTCCCGAGCTCTGGCGGCGTCCCGAACTCGGGCGGCGTCTCCAAGACCGGCGGCGTCCCGAGCTCTGGCGGCGTGTCCAGCGCGGGCGGTGGGAGCAGTGGCGGCGTGGTGGTCGTGGGATCGGGGATGCGGGGCCTGGCCCCGAAGGAGATTGTCAAGGATATGTTCCTGGGCTGGAATCTGGGCAACACGTTCGACTCGACCAGCGGAGGAGAAACCGGCTGGGGAAATCCCGTCACAACCCAAGCAATGATTGACCAAGTGAAGTCAGGCGGATTCAAGACGGTAAGAATTCCTGTAACCTGGCAGAGCCAACTTGGCGCTGCCCCCACCTACACAATTAACAAGACATTTCTCGACCGGGTGGAGACGGTCGTGAACTACGTCCTCAAGGACGGGATGTATGCCATCGTCAATACCCACCATGATGGCTGGTACAAACTGGCCACCGCAAGCCAAACTCAAGGAGAAGCCGAAACCACCGCGGTCTGGAGCCAGATTGCCACTCGTTTCAAGGACTACAGTGACTATCTGATTCTTGAAACATTCAACGAGCCCCACGGATCGGTCAACGCGTATGGCGGTGGAAACGCCGAGCAGCAAACCGTGCTGAATGCGTATCACCTGGCGGCGGTCAATGCGATCAGAGCCACCGGCGGAAACAATGCCCAGAGGATAATCATGGTATGCACGCATGGTGCAAGCCCGGTCGAGGCTGCTGCCAAGGCTTTGGTCATTCCCAACAATGACCCCAATATCATCATTTCGGTTCACACCTACTACCCGACCGGATTCGGCCTGAATGGGTCGCCCACAACCTGGGGGGCAGGCGCTTCTGACTACACAGCCATGGGAGCTTCACTCGACCAAATCGCAAGCTGGTGGCCGGAACGGGGCATCGTCATTGGCGAATGGGGTTCGGTCAGCAAGGATCAGCTCGATTCCAGGGTGAAGCATGCCAAGGCCTATACGCAAGACGTAACGAAGAGGGGCATGTGTCCTGTCTGGTGGGACAATGGCGGAGGAGACTTTGGTTTGCTCAACCGAAGGGCCAACCCTCCCTCTTGGACCTACCCGACAATTGTGGCCGCCCTGAAAGAAGGATCCACGACAGGCTCCGCACCAGGTGCCGTGGACGCAGTCCCCTAGGCCAGCAGCCTACGCACCAGGGCCGCCACCTGGCACTGGGTGGCAGCTTCGTCGCCGGAGTTGTCGATGACATCGGTGGCGGCCCGGCGCTTCTCCTCCAGGGAAAGCTGGGCATTCACTCGCGCCAGGACCTGCTCGCGGGTGCAACTCTCGCGGGCCATCACCCGACTCACCTGCTGCTCCTCGGTGGCCGCGACCACGACCAGGCCGTCCAGGAGGCGGTAGCGGCCAGTTTCGACCAGCAGGGCGGCCTCCAGAAAGGCCAGGCGGAAGCCCTGCTGTCGGAGCGCGCCGGCCTGGTCGAGCGCCCGCTCCATGATGCGCGGATGGACAATGGCCTCCAGTCGCGCGCGGCCAGTCGGGTCAGCGAAGATGCGCTCCGCCAGCTTCTTGCGATCGATCCCGCCGGCCTGGTCGATGACATCAGGCCAGGCGGCTGCAATTTCGGCGTGGGCGGGCTGTCCCGGCTGCACAACCTGGCGGGCCAACAGGTCGGCGTCGATGACCGGCACGCGCAAGTCGCGGATCATGCGTGCCACGGTGGATTTGCCGGTGCCGATGCCCCCGGTGAGGCCGACCAGTTTGAACATGCGGAGATTCTAGCTTCTTCACCACAGAGAACACAGAGGCCACAGAGCCGGAGACGAAAGATGACAGCTGTGCCTCTGTGTGGAAAAGGTGTTGGTGTCTTTCGCGTAAGAGATCCCGTAGACTTGAAAGGCAGCGGAAACGCAGGAGTCCACGAATGGCACGGCAAAGCGCAGCTACACGACGCCGCGAGATTGATGAGTGGCAACATCTGATCTCCGGCGATCCGAAGATTCTCGGTGGCAAACCAGTCATCAAGGGAACCCGCATGTCCGTGTCCTTGGTGGTGGGCGCCGTGGGCGGTGGCATGACTGTCGATGAGGTGATGCACGAGTACCGTCTGACCCGAGCACAGGTGCTCGCGGCGCTCACCTACGCTGCCGAAGTCGTTGGCGAGGAGCGGATTGTGCCGCTTCTTCCTTGACGAGAACGTCCCCCGCCGGATTGCCGAGCGGCTCAGGTCAGAGGGGCACGACGTCGTCGAAGTCACTGCACAGCCGTTTCGCGGCAGCCCGGATGACTACCTCTGGCGGCACGCGGCGGCCGAGCATCGTATCTTCGTGACCCGCGACATCGGAGCGACAGCGTTGCCCATTCGACCAGCACCTCTGGCGATCATTCTGCTTCGCGGACCTGAGACTCTCACCGCAACACACCTCGACACCATGTTCGCGGCCTTCTGGAACCACGTCGAACGAGAACAGCTTGCCGGCCATCTTGTTTCGGTGCGGCCCGGCGGGTATCGCATGCACCGCATACGCGTGTGACCGAATCGGGGAATGAGTTCCGCGACCGAAGAGAAGCTGCGGCTCTCTCGTGGCATCGCTCGATTCCCGTGACGCATATTCCCTGAGACTATCACCTACTGCTCTTGCTAGCCCAAGCCCGGTGGGGGGGCCGGTGGGGCTAAACACCCTCGCCCTCGAGATCTTCGGTACACTGTTGCCACCATGGCCAAGCTTGACCTGCCTCTTGTCCTCGATGCCGTCTTTTTGGCCGAAGCGCGCGAGGCTGGTCATTGGCCGCCCGAGGGGCCGCCCGAGGTGGCCATCGCAGGCCGTTCCAACGTGGGCAAGTCGACTCTGCTCAACCGCCTGGCTGGCCGGCGCGCACTGGCGCGCGTGTCCAAGACGCCGGGGCGTACCCGCGGGATCATCTTCTATGACCTCGCCCTGCGCTTGCCCGGAGCCAGCGAACGGGTCACCTTGCGCTTGGTTGACCTGCCCGGGTACGGCTACGCGCGGGTTTCTCGCGACGAGCGCAATACCTGGCAGCGTCTGGTTGAAGGCTATGTGAAGGCGCGCTCGTCGCTGCGCCTGTTTCTCATCTTGCTTGATGCGCGCCGGGCGCCCGGGGAAGAAGAGCTGCAGCTTGTGCAATGGCTGCGCAGCGAGCGGGTGCCGAACCATTTGGTGGTGACCAAGACTGACAAGCTGCGCACGGCCGAGCACGGGGCAGCCCGCCGCAAGGCACGCGCGGCGTTTGGCCCCGACGCGCCGGCGGCGTCGCTGGTCTCCGGGGAAACCGGCGAGGGGGTGGACGCGCTCTGGGCCATGCTGGTGCAGGCCACCGGTCTGCGCGACGGCGGCCCCAACCCGTTGTAAGCTACTGCCGACCTGCAGGCGATCCGTGGCCGCAAACAAGGCTTGCCAGCCCTACCTCATCCAGCCGCTCACCCCGGCTGACTTGGACGCGGTCATGGAGATCGAACGCCTGTCGTTCCGCACCCCTTGGCTGCGCCAGGCTTTCGAGGAGGAAATGGCGCGCCCTTGGGCGCGTGTCGAAGTCCTGCACGACACCGTCACCGGGCGCTGCGTGGGGTTCGCTGACTATTGGCTGGTGGCCGACGAGCTGCATATCCTGAACATTGCGACTCACCCCGAGGCGCGACGCCAGGGCCACGGAGCGCGCCTGCTGCGACATGTTCTGGAGGTGGCCCGGCGGGCCAGCTACAAGACCGTCGAGCTCGAGGTGCGCCGGTCGAACCTGGCGGCGCAGGCGCTCTACCGCAGCTTCAAGTTTGAGCAGGTGGGGATGCGCGCTCGTTATTATGAGGACAACGACGAGGATGCCATCCTCATGACACTCAGACTGCGAGAGTAGCCAATGAATGCGCTTTTGTTCGCGGCCCTGCTTTCCGCGCAAGATGCCTCCGCGCCGCCGATAGACGCTGCACCCCCGACAGATTCGGCCCCGCCGAATGACGCCGCACCGTTGGCCGAGCCGCCTGCTAGTCCGCTGCCCGGTTTTGCCATTGCGCGGGTGCGTACCCACGACCCGGTGGTGGCGCTGACCTTCGACGCCTGTGCCACCCGGAAGCAGAGCAATGGATTCGATCGTGAGGTGTTCGACATCTTGAAGCGCGAGCAGATCCCAGTGACGGTGTTCCCCACCGGGCGCTGGATTGAGACCCATCCTGCCGAGGCCAAGGAGCTGGCCGCCCAGGCTTGGATCGAATTCGGCAACCACACCTACTCGCATGCCCGCATGACCCGCATCCCACGGCGCAAGGCGGTCGAGCAGATCGTGCGCACCGAAGCGATTATCGCCGAGCTAGGTCGCAAGTCGGTCGCCTTTCGCCCACCCGCAGGCGCGTGGAATCGGTCGGTGGTGCGCATGGCGGCCAAGGAGCATTTGCCCACGGTGGAATGGGACGTGGTTTCGGGCGATGCGGGCGGCCACATAGGCGCCGAGAAGATGGTCGCGACGGTGCTAGCCGCGGCCAAAGCAGGGTCCATTGTGATTTTCCACATCAACGGGCGCGGACCGCACACCAAGGAGGCACTGCCCGACATCATTCGCGGCCTGCGCGAGAAGGGGCTTGGCTTCGTCAGCCTGTCGGACCTCCTGCAACGGCCCGATGCCCAGCCGGTCTCCGCCCGGCCCGCGCCTTTTGGCTTTCGTCCGCTGCACAGCAAGAAGCGAAAGCCAGCGCCGGTGAAAGGAATCCTCGATGAGAATCCGCCTACTTGAGCCCGCGGCGGCCCGCCGCCAGGCTGAATGGATTGTCGCCATGGAGCCGTGGCTGTCGATGGGATTTCGGGTTGCGCCGCTTGGGCGATGGCTCTTGCGGCGCGCGCGTGCCGGCTGCGTGCTGGCTGCCGTGCACCAGCAGGCGATCCTCGGCATCGTGGTGTTTCAGCCGGATTTTCTGCTTGGCACGTTCATCGCGCTGCTCGCGGTGCGGCCGCAGGCGGCGGGCCAGGGCGTGGGCCGTGCGCTGGTCGAGCAGGTGGCGCGTGCGACCTTCGCCCATCGCCGCTGGCTCTACGTCTCGTCGGACAGCAAGAATCTAGCTGCCGCGCGCTTCTACAAGAAGCTCGGCTTTGCGCGCATGGCGCGCCTGCCAGACCTGGTTTGCGAGAACCGCGTCGAGATCTTGTGGCGCAAGGGGAGGCGGTAGCCTGCCGGCTACGGCGTGCCGGTTCCGGTCGTGCAATCGACGGTGCTGCCGTCTGGCAACCTACCTTTTCCCCATGTAGTCGCCTTGCGTCGGTCGTCGCCAGAACGCGAGGGTGCTAGTATCCATCCCGGAACTGGCGCTTCTCAAGATCCTCGCAATCGGGAATCATTGGGGATCATCCAATAATCTGAACAGGACCGGCTGAGGCTGAACTTTCTGTGATTGTCAGCAGGACCCATGCGGACCATTCCAGCAGCAAACATCACTGAGACGGTTGCGCGTCTATGCCAGCAGGCAAACTACTTCTTGCCGGGTGACGTCGAGGAGGCGCTGAGCAAGGCGTTGCAGAAGGAAGGATCTCCCCGCGCCCGGGAGATACTCACCCAGATCTCTGGCAACGCCCGTGTGGCACAGGAGAGGTCGATTGCGCTCTGCCAGGACACTGGCATTGCCGAAGTCTTCTTAAACATAGGCCAGGACGCGCACATCGAGGGCGAGAGCCTGCCGGACGCGGTCAACCGAGGCGTGGCGCGCGGCTATGCCAAGGGCTATCTGCGCACGTCCATCGTTGCCGATCCGCTGGACCGCGTGAACACCAACGACAATACCCCGGCCCAGCTCACAGTCACCATTGTGCCCGGCGACCAGATCGAGATCACCGTCTTGCCCAAAGGAGGCGGCACCGAGAATGCCAGCGCTTTGCGCATGTTTTCGCCCTCGGCGGGATGGCCGTCGATTGTCGAATTCGTGCTCGAGACGGTGCGGGAAAAGGGAATCAACTCTTGCCCGCCGTTGATCGTAGGCGTGGGCATTGGCGGCAGCTTTTCCGCGGTCGGCAAGCTGGCCAAGCTGGCGCTGCTTCGCCGGATTGGCTCCGCACCCGCGGCAGCTGCCTATGCGGCGAGAGAAAAGCAACTACTGGATGCGATCAACACGCTTGGGATCGGCCCCATGGGGCTGGGCGGCCAGACTACCGCGCTTGCGGTGCATATCGAGCATGCACCCTGTCACATCGCGTGCCTGCCG
>PMJE01000356.1 GCA_003157315.1 Myxococcales bacterium
GACATCGAAGGGGCGACAGTGACCATCCTTGGTGAAGGTGCCGCCTTCTCGGTAGATGTGGCCGCTTCGTTGCGGGACGAATATGTCGACTCCTCCTGCAAGAGCCATGTCACATTCAAAGTCAATCAGTGCTTTGAACGCGTGGTCTACCGCGAGAAGAGACGTGGAACAGCCGGTATTAGCACTGACACTCGGTCCGGTAAGGTCAAGAGCGTAGGACGTGCGAGTGGCGATATAGTCCTTCTCGTTGCCATACCCGACAATGATCTTGCCCACAGTCTTTATCAGATCCGGGTGGCCGAGCAGGTTGGTGGTGTAGTAGTGGTTGTCGCCCACTCCGGCGTAGACGCCTATCATGCCGGGAAACCTGGTAGAGTCATAGCCTGCGTTCTCGAGCGCAGCCCAAGCAAGCTCTAGGAAGATCCGCTGTTGTGGATCCATGACTTTGGCTTCGAGCGGACCGATGCCAAAGAACCTTGCGTCGAACTTGTCGGCGTCCTCAATGATCCCGCGCGTTGGTACATAGTCAGGGTCATTTCTGGTTTCGTCGTCGACGCTCGGATCGATTTCGTCGGGCGAGAAGCGCGAGATCGATTCCCTCTTGTTGAGGAGATTGTCCCAGAGTTCGGCGATACTGCGCGCTCCCGGAAAGCGTCCTACCATGCCGATGACCGCGACTCCGTCCGATTCGGAGTTGCCAGAAAAGCGACCAATGCGGATGCGTGTTGCGCGCTCATAGACGGCGTCGATGGGATTGGTGGTCCCCTCAGCTCCAGAAAGATAGTGAGCGAGCTTCTCAATCGTCGGATATTGAAAGACCTTCACCACGGGAACCTCTGCGCGCAATGCACGTTTCAGTTCCGCCGCCATGCGAATCGCCTTGAGTGAGGTGCCACCGAGTTCGAAGAAGTTGTCCCGGATTCCTACCTTGCCGATACCCAACAAGTCGGACCAGACCTGGCACAACTGCCTCTGCAGGTCGGTGTTGGGAGCAAGATACATTTCGCTGAGTTCGGGGCGTTCGGGAAGGTTCTTGGGCAGAGCCTTGCGGTTGACCTTCCCGTTGGGTAGGAGTGGCATCTCATCGAGGAAGATGAAGCGTGATGGCACCATGTACTCTGGTAGCTCGGTGGCCAAGAACTGCCTCAAGACAGCAATGGTGGGCCGCTGTCCGCGGACTGGCACGACGTATCCCAGGAGTTGGCGCTCGTCCAGGTTCTCCTCACTGGCAAGAACCACTGCCTCGAGAATGCCAGGGCACTTGAGCAAGACCGCTTCGATTTCGCCTAGTTCGATTCGGAAACCACGCAGCTTGATTTGGAAATCAAGACGACCGAGATACTCGATGCTTCCGTCCGGGAGATAACGGGCAAGATCACCTGTTTTGTACAGACGAGCGTTTTCGCTGTTGGCGAAGGGATCCTTGACAAAGCGCTCTCTGGTGAGATCAGGTCTGTTCCAGTAGCCGCGTGCAAGGCCGGCGCCACCAATGTGGAGCTCACCGGTTTCGCCAATTGGGACCGGCGCCAGGTTCTCATCGAGAATGTAGGTTTGGATGTTGGCGATCGGAAATCCGATCGGTACGACGTTCCTCGTGGACTCGGGCGTGCACTCCCAGTGGGTGACGTCAATGGCCGCCTCGGTAGGGCCATACAAGTTATGCAGCTTCACCTTGGGGAGCCTACTGAAGAAGCGCTTGGTGAGTTCGAGAGGCAGAGCCTCTCCGCTGCTCATGACCTGGCGGAGGCTGATAGTGCGATGGAGACTGTCCGAGGTGAGGAACAGGCTGAGCATCGACGGAACGAAATGCATCGTTGTCACGCGATTGGTGACGATCGCGTTCACCAGATACTCGCTATCGCGATGACCTCCGGGCTTTGCGATTACCAGACAAGCTCCCGTGATGAGCGGCCAGAAGAACTCCCAGACCGAAACATCAAAGCTATATGGTGTCTTCTGCAGAACGCGATCGTGCTCCGTCAGGAGGAACGCGTCCTGCATCCAGAGGAGACGGTTGACCAGGCCGCGGTGGATGTTCACCACGCCCTTCGGTTTCCCGGTCGAACCGGAGGTGTAGATCATGTACGCGGCGCTGTCGGGATGAGCACGAAGCGATGGATTCTCGTCATCAAGACCATCTGTCGTCCGCCACGTCTCTTCATCTAGGCAGAGGACCTGCCGACCCTGCAGGATCGCCTGTTGCTCAAATCTCCTCTGTGTCAGGATCACGGAAGTTCCGGAATCCGCAAGCATGAAGGCAAGTCGATCTTGTGGATACTCGGGATCGAATGGTACGTAGGCGCCACCGGCCTTGATGATGCCGAGCAGTGCGGCCACCATCTCGATACTTCGTTCCATGTAGACGCCCACAAGGGAGTCTATAGTCACCCCGAGTTCGTTCAAACGTCTGGCAATTCGGTTGGCGCGCCGATTGAGTTCCGCGTAGGTAACCTCGACGCCCTCGAAGACGACTGCCGCAAGATCTGGTGTCTTTCGGACTTGCTCTTCAAAAAATATCGTTAGTGGTCGGTCTAGTGGATAATCCTTTGTCGTCTCATTCCAGATCAATACCTCCGGCGGCAGCATCGCGGCCCCGGAATCCCGCATGGCGTC
>PMJE01000151.1 GCA_003157315.1 Myxococcales bacterium
TGGGCCAGTTGCATGGCCATGGCATCCATGTTCGCCTGGACTTGGCAGGAATCGACCAGCTTTTGCTCGGCAGCGTAGGTTGCTTGAGTTAACGGTTTCATCATTTGCGGGTCGTAGCACGCAACAACCCGCATGTTGTCGATGCTGGGATTCACGGCCATCGTTCCCGTACCGGGCCACGCCGCAAGCGCCATATTTGATCGTCGCGTCAGCGCCAATCCAGCAGCGCTCGCCGCGGTTATCTTGAGGAAATCCCGTCTCTGCTTTTCCATGGAGAACTCCTTCTCTTGACTACAGTGAGGGGGACCGACCCAGGCGGCTCATCTTTTTTTTTCGCCCGTTGCTTGGCCGCCAGAAACCGCGCCTACGACGACCTGTCGCTATCACCGACGAGCCGCCTGAGCTTTTCGACAACCACTGCGCCGAACGCCAGCATGGCACCCCAACGGGTGACTTTGCGGTCGCCCCCGGCGATGTCACAGCCGCTCCCTGAATTCGCGCTCGCTGTGGACCCGCTGCTGCCGCCGGTCGCGTTTGCGCTGGTTCCGGCGCCGGCGCTGGTTCCGCCTGTGCTCGCCGAGCCTCCCGATGCCGACGCGACGCTTGTCGCCGCACCGCCCGCTCCTCCGGCGCTGCCTGAGGTAGTGCCACCGCTGGTGGGCGTACCGCCGGTAGCGGTCGCACCGCCGCTGCGCGCGCCTGAAGACCCGCTGGTACCGCCGCTGGCTGCGCCCCCGGAGCCGCTAGTGCCGCCGCTGCCTGCACCTCCGGCCGCGTTGGTGCCGCCGCTGCGCGCACCGCCGGAGCCGCTGGTACCGCCGCTGGCGACGCCCCCGGCGCTACTGGTACCGCCGCTGGCTGTTGTGCCACCGGAGCCGCTGGTGCCGCCGCTGGCTGTTCCGCCCGAGCCACTGGCCCCGCCGCCGCGCGCGCCTCCGGAGGCGCTGGTACCGCCACTGCCCGCGCCGCCCGACCCGCTGGTACCGCCGCTGCCGCTGGCGCCGCCCGCGCCTCCGTCGGCACCGGTCCCGCCGCCAGCCGGGGGCACGAGAACCCACACTGGGTCGGCTGTTGTGTAGCCGAAACTCGTGAGGTAGGAGTTGATGGTAGCATCAACATGGGTCAACCCCAGAGCCTCTTCGCGGACTTTCTTGATGGTCAGGTAGTCAACCGCGGGAGCAAACACGCCCATGGTCAGATAGCACGGCATCAGCTCCGGCGTTCCGACGTTTTGTGTTTTGTTGGTAAACAATGAATCGACAAAACACAATTGCTGCCGCACGGGAGTTCCCCCGAGAATGGCATCGCTCTTGTTGATGTTGAACAGATAGTTGATGTCGTGCTTGGGGGCAAAGGTGCCAAAGTGATTCTTCATGCACAGCGTGGCCCCGCCCATCAAGTCGTGTCCCTTGTTGTTTGCGACATTGATGAGGATGTCGATAGTTCCATTGGCAATGTTTGCGGTGCAAGTCCCAGTACTTCCGCCAGGAATGGCAGCGCTGACCGTGCCCCCCATTGCGGAATTCAGATTGCTGAGAACCGCCTGGATCTTGGTGGCATCGGTCAGGCTGATATAGGAAGCGAAGTTTGAGGTGTCGGTATAGGCAGATTGCCCATCGTAGATGATTATGTTGGCAGGCAATACGCCATAACCCGCAAGAATGGAGCAGAATTTCTGCAAGATTGCGATGTGAGCCGTATTCTTCGGTTCGAGGCTGTTTATCTTTATGGCGACTTTGGTGGCCGCCCAAGATGACTTGCCGGTTGTGAAAATGGCCTTCCATGCCGCGTCCGCCGTGGGCTGGTTGGCCAGCTGCATGGCCATGGCATCCATGTTCGCCTGCAATCGCGCCGAATCAACCGCCGCATTTTCTGCAGCGAAAGACATCGCCGGAGTGCTCTTCATCATCTTCGTGTCGACGCACCCCACCACCCGCATGTTGTCGATGTTGGGATTCACTGCCATGGTTCCGGTGCCGGGCCAGGCGGCAAACGCCCGGTCTGCTCTGGTGAGCGCCAATCCGGCTGCGCCCGCGGCGGTTATCTTGAGAAAATCCCGTCTTTGCTTTTGCATGAAGAGCTCCTGCTTCTAGGACGCGAAAGGACAGACAGCCGACGGCCTTGGCGACTGAGTATGCCACGAGCCCGATATCAGCTAGAACCTTCTTCGCTGCAGTGACGTCAACGTACCCAGGCGGCTCGTTCTCGTTTCGATCCAAGAAGCAGGACGCATGGTGGCAAGCTGAGGCGAGCCGGTGCGGTGAAGGTGAAGTGACCGCCGCGACAACGGCTTTTCCGAGGTACTATCCCCGGCTCTCCTGGCAGGCACTTATGAGCACAGATCTTTCTCACCTCGGCACCTGGAATCCCGGCGCGGAGCCGGCGGGTTTCGATGGCGCCGCGCTTGCTGCGGCCGCAACCCGCGTGCGCGAGCCGGCGCATATCGTGCGCGAGGGAGCGCGCGGCCGCCTGGGCGTGGGCTTTGGCGGTCAGGTGGCGTTCGACGGCGCGGGCTGTCCACTTTTGGGCACTTTGCCTGCGCTCTATCCCGAATGGCTCGGCGATCGTTCATTCTGCGAAACCCATGGCGTGCGTTTCCCGTACGTGGTGGGCGAGATGGCGCGCGGGATCACCACCGCGCGCATGGTGATCGCCATGGCGCGTGCGGGAATGATGGGTTTCTTCGGCGCGGGCGGGCTGTCGCCGGCCCAGGTGGGTGCGGCGCTGGACGAGATCGAGGCTGCACTCGGCAAGGATGGTCCGGCGTGGGGAGCCAACCTCATCCATTCGCCGCACAACCCCGAGCTGGAAAATCTGATCGCCGACCTCTACCTTTCCCGCGGGGTCAGGCGCATCTGCGTGTCTGCCTTCATGGGGCTGACCCCGGCGGTGGTTCGCTGCGCGGCCACCGGCCTGCGCCGCGACCCCGAGGGCCGCATCCAACGCCGTCACCACATCTTCGCCAAACTGTCGCGCCCCGAGGTGGCCGAGGCCTTCATGATCCCGGCGCCCGCGACCTTGTTGGAAGCGTTGGTGCGCGAAGGCAAACTTGGCGCCGAGGAAGCGGCGCTGGCCGCCCATGTCCCGGTGGCCGCAGACATTACTGCCGAGGCTGATTCGGGCGGGCACACCGACAACCGGCCGCTTGCGGCTCTGGTTCCGGTGTTGCTCGCTTTGCGCGATCGGTTGCAGCGGCAGCATGGCTACCCACGCTCCATTCGCGTGGGCGCGGCGGGCGGCTTGGGTACGCCCGCCGCAGTGGCATCGGCCTTTTCGCTTGGCGCCGCCTATGTGGTCACCGGCTCGGTCAACCAAGCCGCGCTGGAGTCGGGCTTGGCCGAGGATGGCAAGCGCATGCTGGCGGAAGCAGGCCTGGCCGACGTGATGATGGCCCCTTGCGCGGACATGTTCGAGCTGGGGGTCAGGGTGCAGGTCCTGCGCCGCGGAACCATGTATGGGGTACGCGCTCAGCGCCTGTACGATCTCTATCGTTCCTTTGACAGTCTAGAAGCGCTTCCCGCCGAAGCGCGCCAACGCCTAGAGAGCGAGATTTTGGGTGCAACCTGCGACGAGGTGTGGTCCGAGGTTCGTCGCTTTTTCGAGAAGCGCGACCCACGCGAGCTGGAGCGCGCCCAGAGCGAGCCCAAGCACCGCATGGCCCTGGTGTTTCGTTGGTACTTGGGCATGGCGAGCAAATGGCCAGTGGAGGGTGAATCGCGCCGGCGCCTCGACTACCAGATCTGGTGCGGCCCGGCCATGGGCGCCTTCAACGACTGGGTGCGCGGGTCGTTCTTGCAGGCGCAAGCGAATCGCGGCGTGGTGCAGATCGCGCTCAATCTCCTGGAAGGAGCGGCGGTACTCACGCGCGCACAACAGCTGCGCACGGTTGGCATCGCGATGCCGGCTGCGGCGTTCACTTTCACGCCCAGATTGTTGGGCTGAGCCTTGTCGTTCCATGGTGGCCACGCGCATCGTCCACAACGCTGACGCCATGGTTTGGCTGCAGGCGCAGGGCAAGCTGGTTGGCGCAAGCATCGTCACGTCGCTGCCCGATGTTTCAGAGTTACCGCACCTGGGACTCGACGCCTGGCGGCGTTGGTTCGAAGATGCGGCGGCACTGGTGATGGAGTGCACGTCCGACCAGGGCGTGGCCATCTTTTTCCAGAGCGACATCAAGCACGGCGGCTTCTGGATCGACAAGGGAGCGCTGGTCAGTCGCGCCGCCGAACGTGCGCGCATGAGCTGCCTGTTTCACAAGATCGTTTGTCGCAAGCCGCCCGGCTCTTCCAGCTTTGGCCGGGCAACCTACGCGCACATGCTGGGCTTTGCCCGCGGGCAACCGCGCCGCCAGAAACAGGAGCGCGTCGACGTGTTGCCCGACGGAGGTTTTCAGCCGGGGACGAAGTCAATGGGTGTCCACGCTTGCCTGGACGCCTGCCGATTCGTCAAAGCCGAGACCACCACGCGCACTGTGGTCGATCCCTTCTGCGGCTGGGGCACCGTCCTGGCCGTGGCCAATGCCTTGGGTTTGGACGCCGTGGGAGTGGACATCGCGCCTCGCATGTGCCGCCGGGCAAGCAAACTGCAAATTGAATACTAGTGAAGGAAATCTGATGCCGTATCGCAATGGCGCCCGCGGTGTGCTCGAAGACACTCTTGACGCACAGAGGGGCTGGCAGTTTGGTTGACAGGGTGGGGAGACAGGAGTGATGCTTGACTCCAAGGGTTGAGGTCACCAATGAGAATAGCGAGACTAGTTGTTTCAGTGTCGACGTTGTTGGCAGCCCACGCCAGCGTGGCTCGTGCCGACGTGATTCCGCCGGATGTCGCGGATTGCAGCCAGGCGGTTTCCGCAGGCGCTTCGTGTCGCAACGGAATGGGAATTTGCATCACTGACACCTGCTACAGGCTCGACTATGCAGACTGGAACCGGGATGCATCTAGCGGCCCGCCAAGCATCCAGTACCCTTGCCTCCGTTGTGTCAGCAGCGACGGTGGGCTTTCAGGCACAGGCGGGGCCAGCGGACACGGCGGAGCCAGCGCACAGGGAGGCTCTGGCGGAACAGGCGGGATAGGCGGGCAGAGCGTGAGCGGCGGGACCACAGCGGCGGGCGGGACCNNACTGCGGCGGGCGGGACCACGGCGGCGGGCGGGACGGCCGGACAGAGCGCGGCCACCACAGCTCCGGTGGACTTGACCGGGGGAGAGAGCGCGAGCAGCACGGCTCCCGCGGCAGGTGGGACAGTCGGACAGGGTGGCGATTCGGCGACCGGCGGCACCAGCGGTGGAATTGCAGGCGCGGCGGGAACAAGTGGCAACGACCAAAACAACCAGAGCGACTCGAGCGGGTGTGCGGTGGGCGGCTGGCTTTCGGTCAAGACCTTC
>PMJE01000310.1 GCA_003157315.1 Myxococcales bacterium
TGGCGATCTCTATTGCGTCGAGCCTAGCGCCGCGGCGGGCGCAGTGCTCGCCTGCTCCTCGCGGATTCGCCGCAAAGCCAGTTCGGACATACGCAGACAGCGCGCCCAGTGCCGCGGAGGGAGCATCAAACATGGCCCACGGCATGGAAACCAGTTCGAGGTTCATGTTGAGACGGAAGTCTACACGAGATCAAGGCGCTCTGAGCGGCAACTGTCCGAAGAGAAACGCCATCTCGTCGGCATACTGCTCGATCAGTTTTGCCAGCGGCTTGCCGGCACCGTGGCCCGCCTGGCCCTCCATGCGCAGCAGAATCGGCCCAGGGCCGCTCTGTGCCGTCTGCAGCCGCGCCACGAACTTGCGCGCGTGCATGGGATCGACGCGGGTGTCCGACTCGGCGGCGAAGACCAGGGTGGCGGGATAGGCCATCCCGTCCTTGACGTGGTGGTAGGGCGAATAGGCATAAAGGAACTTGAACTGCTCACGATCTTCGGCGCTGCCGTATTCGGGAATCCAGAGCCTGGCGATCAGGAAGCGGTGATAGCGGAGCATGTCCGTAACCGGCACGCCGCAGATGGCCGCGTGAGACAGATCGGGCCGTTGCGTGATCGCCGCGGCCACCAGCAGGCCACCGTTCGACCGCCCCGAGATGGCCAGGCGATCACGCGAGGTGATCTTCTCGCGGATGAGAAACTCGGCCGCCGCGATGAAGTCGTCGAACACGTTCTGCTTGTTTTCCAGCATGCCCGCGCGATGCCAGTTTTCGCCGTATTCGCCGCCCCCGCGCAGGTTGGCCACCGCGTACACCCCGCCCTGTTCGATGAAGGGCGCCACCGCCGCGGCAAAGGACGGGGTGAGGCTGACGTTGAAGCCGCCATAGCCGTAGAGCAAAGCCGGCGCGCGACCGTCGCGCACCAGTCCCTTGCGCGCCACCAGAAACATGGGAATCAGGGTTCCGTCCTTCGACGGATAGCGCACCTGTTCGACGGAGAAGGCGTCCGCATCGAGGGGCGAAGGCAGCTTCTGCCAGAGCTTGCTCGGTGCTTTGCCGAGATCATGGCGCATGACTGCGGTGGGCGTGACAAACGAGCTGAAGCCGAAGAAAAGCTCGCGCGCCTGGTGCCGGCCGTGCAGTCCTGTGACCGTGCCCAAACCCGGCAGCCGGATCTCGCGTTCCAGCTTGCCTGTGCGCGAGAACACGCGCACGCGCGAGGACGCATCTTTCAGGTAGAGCGCGGCCAGCTTTCCCCCCACCGGCGCGACCCACTCGAGCGTGTCCTTGCCCTCGGCAATGATTTGCTTCCAATTCTCGCGCTCGGGTTTGCGCGGATCGATTTGCCACAGCCGGTAGTGGGGCGCGTCTTCATTACTGACCACATAGAGACGATCATCGAGAACGTCGACCAAATTGAACAGCGCCGACCGGCCGGTGACCACGGGTATGGGCGAGGGCGTGCCGCGTTTGCTGGTGTCGATGAGAAAGAGATCGGTCTGGGACGGGCCGTCGGCAACCTCGATGCCCAGCCAGCGGCCGTCCGGCGAGAGCAGCACCGAGGTCCAGGCAGAAGGGCCCAATCCTTCGCCGAAGATCTGGCGATCCTGACTGGCGACGGTGCCCAGGCGGTGCAAGAAGACCCGGCGTTGGTAGTGCTCCTGGCCGGCTGGCACCGAGCCGGGTGCCGGGTAGCGTGTGTAGTAGAAACCGCGTCCCGAGGGCAGCCAGGCCAGCGAACAGGCCCGTGTCCAAGGGATGACCTCCGGCCGATCCTGGCCGGTATCCACGTCACGCACGCGCAGAATGGATTCCTCGCTGCCGCCCACCGAAATTCCGTAGGCCAGCCGGCGGCCATCTTCCGACGGGTACCACCAATCGAGCGACTGGGTGCCGTCAGCCGCCAGGGTGTTTACATCGAGAAGAACGCGATCAGCCCCGGCAAGCCCCTGCCGGAAATAGAGCACCGGCTGATTCTGCTGGCCCTGCCGACGCGTGTAGAAATAGCGAGCCACTTTGCCCTTGCCCTTACAAACCGGCGCTTCCAGCGCGCCAATCCCGTGCAGGGCCCACAGCCGGTCGAACAATTCCTTGCGGCTCGGCACCGCGTCCAGGGTCTGGCGCAGCAGCCGGTTCTGCTGTGCGGTCCAAGAACGGACCTCCTCGCTATCGCCATTTTCCAGCCAGCGATAGGGGTCGACAACCTCGACCCCATGGATGGTTTCCTGCACAGGCTCTTTGCGGGTGGGAATGCTTGTCGCCATGAGAGTGCTCAGCAAGATCGCCAGCACGACTGCTACGCCCTTCCGCGCATCAGTCGCTTGACCGTACCGGAAAGCGCGAACAGCACCGCGCCGGCAACCAAAGTAACTACCACGAACATCAGGAAGAAGTCTGCCTGGCCGCCCAGAATGTGAAACACCTCGCCGCGCTCGACCCGTTCGACCTGGCCGGCCAGGATGCCGGCGCAGCGATCGGACACGAAAAAGGCCAAGAACCAGATGCCCATCATGAGCGAGGCGAAGCGCGCCGGCGCCAGCTTGGTCACCATGGACAGGCCCACAGGCGACAGGCACAGCTCGCCGCAGGTCTGCAACACGTAGGTTGCGATCAACCACAGTGGACTCACGCGCACCCCAGCGTCGGACAGGTGCGCGGCCACCACCATGATGGCGAAGCCGGCGCTGACCAGAAACAAGCCGGTGGCGAACTTGACCGGCGTGCTCGGCTCGCGGCCGCGCGCCGCCAGCCGGCCCCACATCCAGGCAAACACCGGCGCGAGCACGATGATGGCCACCGGGTTCACCGACTGGAAATAGGGAGCCAAGAAGTCTATGCCGAGAAATTGCCGCCCGGTGCGCTCCTCGGCGAAGAAGTTCATGGACGAGCCGGCCTGCTCAAAGGCGATCCAGAAGAAGATGTTGAAGAAGGCCAGGATGGCGATGGCGGCAATGCCACGCCGGTCGTCAGAAGAAAGCGGCGGGTGGGCTGGCCCATCCCGCGCAGGGGCTCGGCCCGCGGGCTGCTCGCCAATGCCGGGCAAGTAGCGTTGCTTGAAGATCAGGTATGTGACCAGGCCTGCCACCATGCCCACCCCGGCCGCGCCAAAGCCCCAGTGCCAGCCGAAGCGCTCGCTCTTGGCCAAATAGCCGCAGATGATGGGGCCCAGCGCCGCTCCGGTGTTGATCCCCATGTAGAAGATGGTGAAGGCCGAATCGCGACGCCGGTCGCCGGGTTGGTAGAGCTGCCCCACCATGGTCGAGATGTTGGACTTGAAGAATCCGGTTCCCAGAATGATGAGGGCAAGCCCGAGGAAAAACGTCGGCCGGCTGGGCACCGCCAGGCAGAAGTGGCCCGCGGCGATCACGATGCCGCCAATGATGAGGGCACGGTGGGTGCCCAAGAATCGATCAGCCAGGTAGCCGCCGAAGAGCGGAGTCAGGTAGACCAGCCCGGTGTACCAGCCGTAGAGATTGGCCGCCTCTTGCTTGGACCAACCGAATCCGCCCGCCGTGCTGACCAGGAACAGCACCAAGAACGCCCGCATCCCGTAGTAGGAGAAGCGCTCCCACATCTCGACCCCGAACAGCAGAAAAAGCCCGGGCGGCTGTCTATTTGTCATGGAGAGGATCTACTAGACACCCAGAACCAGGATCAGGCGCACGTCCTTGGTGCCCAGGCCATTGCCCACGTCAACGCCCACCAGAGGTATGGCCACGCTTCGCAGATAGAAGCGCAGGCCCACGCCCGCCGAGCTGTGCAGGTCCTGGTCCGCCTGGAACCCCTGGCGGAGCAGGCTGGGTGGCAAGAACTGGCGACCGTCGGATCGTAGCGGGTAGACGGACGTGCCGCTGGCATCGACGGTCGGGGTTGGCAGATTGCGATACCAGATGGCCGCCGCGTCGTCGAAGACCAGGCCGCGAACGTCAAGCCCCCACAGCGAGAAGAGCGGGAAGTGGTACTCGACCTGAGTGCGAAAATGCGTGTCGCCCTGAAACTGCCGGTAGAGATACCCGCGCAGATTGGTACCGCCAGCCGAATTCTCCGCCCACAGCGGCAGATTGTCGCCCACGATGCCGCCCGCGCGCACGATCAGGTTGTGGCGGCGAAAGAAGCGAATCCCGTGCTCGTACCCGACACTGCCCTTCCAGTAATTGGTTTTTGCGTCGCTACCCCACCGGGTTCCCCCAACCTCTAGGGAAAAACCCAGCGCATTGCCATACATGACCGCGTGCTGGCGGGCGCGAAAATCGAAGGTCACATTGGCAGTGGCAGCGCCCCGCCTTGCGCTTTCCGCGGCAAGCTGCGGTGGAATTGTATTGATGGCTTGCGCGTAGCTGTTGCTCAGATTGGGGGTTGACCAGATCACGTCGTTCTGATCAAGGATCCATCCCACCGAGGTGCGGACCTTGCGGAACCAGGCCACACCCGCGGTGATGTCGCCGCCGTAGGTGCGCAGCTTGGTGTTGCGTAGCGGTGCTAGCGGCATGTCGGGGTGGATGGCGTACTCGTTGCTGTACTCGGGAATGATCTGCAGTTGGAACTTTCCCTTGATGGTGAAGAAGATCCACGTACCCCACACCGCTGGGTCCTCGTAGGCCACCAGGGCGCCTGAATCGACATTGGAGAGGCGAGCACCGATGACCCCGCGCTTGCCTGCTCCGAAGAGGTTGCCGTGGCCGACGACCAGCCCGCCCGAAATGTTGCCCGGCGAATAGGAGAAGGTGGGCAGCGGCGCCCAGGGAAACTTCTCCTTGACCACGATGTTGACGCGCACGCCGTCCTGGTACGGCTCCCAATAGACATTCACGTCTGCAAACAAGCCGGAGGTGTGCAAACGCTCGCGCACGATGTCCAGCGTGTCGGGCTGCAGGCGTTGGCCGATGGAGAGGCCGGCGATGGAGCGGACGGTTTCCTCGTCGGTGCGAACCGCGTTCTGCACGCGAACATCGGTGATGATCTCGTCCACCGCCCACGCCTGGGCAGCGGTCAAGCTGAGCGCGAGCGCGGCAAGACAAACTAGGGAGCGCATACGGGCACCATCTTATCACCCTCCGAGCCGTTCCTCCGCTTCCGCTTGGAAAAAGCCTGCGGGACATCCGAGTGGTAGTTGTGCCGGTCGCAGTTGCCGAGTAGCTTACTTCCGCCGATGGTTCCCCAAGAGTCGTTCCCGGCCCGCTACTGCCGTTTCGTCTCCCGCAACGCCCGCGCAATCCTGCTTGCGGCGGCCGCATTGTTCGTCATCGCCGCGACGCTGGCCGCGCGCCTGGAGCTGCGCACTTCCTTCGCCGAGCTTCTGCCCAGCGACGATCCCGGCGTGGTAGCCATGAGCAAGACGCAGAAGCGCATGGGCGACATGACCCTGCTTTTCATCGGCGTGCGCTCGCCTGATCGCGACGCCAACATCCGCTACGCCGCCATGCTGACGCGAAGGTTGCGCGCCCTGCCCAAGAACGTGGTGGAGTTTGCCACCTACAACGTGCGCGATCTGCGCTCGTTCTTCGA
>PMJE01000269.1 GCA_003157315.1 Myxococcales bacterium
CGGGTGCGTGACCGCGCCGGCCACGTCGTGGAAGACAATACCGCCGCGTCCGATCCCATGGGGCCGCCGGATGCGCGTCTCGATCGCATGGTGGCGCTAGCCGGCCACTCGGCGAAAATCGTCATCCCACCGCGCGCGGCCTGGCTGACCTCACAGCTTCTGCGGCGAGTGGTGACCAAAGGGCACGCCCCGTCGCTGCGCAGTTCCGGGCTGCTGGTGGCGGGCAAGACCGGCACGTCGAGCNNGATCGGCGACGACCGGCGCGAGCGCCCGCTCGGATACAAAGACGCCGCCTTCATGCTGACCGTGCCCATGGCCGCCCGCTTTCTCGTGGAAACCACAGCCGGCCAGCCGCTGCGGGACATCCCCTGGGAGCGCCCGCCCGGCGTGCGGGCCAACGACACTGGCGGCAACCTACGCGCAACCATGGAAGCCGTGAAAGCCGAGGACGAGGCAGCGTCGCACAAGCGAAAGGGCTAGCACAATCCGAACGGTTGACTACAGGCGATCGAGCCGATCAGGAAGCTGATACGCCCGGCTGAAGAGCCGAAGATCACGCCCAGAATCTTGGCCACGGCCAGCAGGTAGAGTGGGTAGATCGAGTAAACCAGCATCCGCCCTAGTAAACGCTGCTGCCGTGAGCATCGACTGATCAGCGCACCAAATTTGGTGCTATATTCTGGTCTGTGCGAGCGACCAGTGCGCGACCCATCACGGACCTGAAGACTCACGCGAAAGACGTGGTCGAAGAGGCCGTCCGAAGCGGGGAGCCCATCTTGATCACCCAGAACGGCCGGGCTCGCGTCGTGGTCATGGATGCACGACGGCACGACGACATGCAGGCCACTCTGTCGATGCTGAAGCTGCTCGCGCAAAGCCAAGAGTCGCTCGCTCGTGGCGCGAAGACACACTCCAGCGAGGACGTGCGCCAGCGCGCCCACGCCGCCCTACGCCGGGCCGCTCGGCGATGAGGGGAAGCCGCGAATTCCGTGTCGTGTGGACTGGGCCGGCAGCAGCCGACCTTGAGCGAATAGCCTTGTTCCTGCTCGGCGAATCTCCGCTGCGGGCTGGCCCCATAGTCGACCGCATCGTCGAAAGAGCCGAGTCCCTGGCCGAGTTTCCCAGTCGTGGCCGCACCCCACCAGAGCTTAGGTCGATCGGAGACCATACTTGGCGCGAGATTCAGGAGAGCCCGTGGAGGATCATCTACCGGGTCGGAGCCGGTGTCGTTCAGGTCCACGCGGTTCTCGATGGTCGACGCAGTCTTGAAGATATCTTGATGGAGCGGATTCTTCGCGGCTGACCGCGCGCCGATTCGCGCGCGAAAATCCTCACGGCGCCCCGGTCCTCTTTGGCAGCAGCCGTCCGAAACAAGCCAGTTGACTTGTGCAGGAAACCAGCGTTCAGAATGTCCCAATGCGGAGCCATCCGCTGACCGGCACTTACCACCAGGGGGATATCCAATGCGCAAGATTCTAGTAGGGTTGATGTTGATGTGCGCCGGCTGGGCTGCGCCCGCGGTGGCGAAAGAGACGATCAAGGTCGGCGCCATCTTCGGCGTGACCGGCCCGGCAGCCAACCTGGGCGGCCCCGAGGCGCGCACCCTGGAGATGCTGGTTCAGGAGGTCAACAAGAAGGGCGGCATCAAGGGCAATCCGGTCGAGCTCATCATCAAGGATTCGAGCGCCAGCCCGGAGAAGGCNNGGCAAGACCATCCTGCTGTCCTGTGCGGCGGCCGAAGCCATCGTCAAGCCGGTGGGCAAGTACGTGTTCAAGACTCCGCAGAACGATAGCCACGCGGTCCGCAAGATCTACGATCAAATGAAGAAGGCTGGCATCGTCAAGATCGGTGTCGTGTCCAGCAACACGGGATTCGGCAAGGCGGGCAAGGAACAGCTGGAGAAGCTTGCGTCCGAGTACGGCATCACCATCGTCGCCAACGAGGTCTACGACAAGGAGGCCACTGACCTCACCGCGGTGGTGACCAAACTGAAGGCCGCCGGCGTGCAGGCCTTCGTCAACTGGTCCATCGAGCCGGCCCAGGCCATCGTCATCAAGAACGCCCGGCAGATTGGGCTGGAAATTCCCATCTTCCAGAGCCACGGCTTCGGTAACATCCAGTACGCGAAGGCGGCAGGCCCCGCCGCCGAGGGCGTGATCTTCCCGGCCGGCCGGCTGCTCGTGGCTGAGTCCTTGCCTGCCGACAACAAGCAGAAGGCCCTGCTCACCAAGTACAAGAAGGACTACGAGACGCGCTACCACGAGGACGCCAGCACCTTCGGCGGCCATGCCTACGATGCGTTCACCATTCTGGTCAAAGCCATCGAGACCGCGGGCCTGGACAAAGAGAAAGTGCGCACCGCAATCGAAAACACGCAAGGCTTCGTCGGCACCGCCGGCATCTTCAATTTCTCGGCCCAGGACCACAACGGCTTGGCGCTCGACGCCTTCGAGATGCTGACCGTGAAGAACGGCAAGTTCGTTCCCTACGTCGAGGCAGCAGCCGCCGGCGTTGCTAAGAAGAAGAAGTAGGAGCGGCCTGCGAAGACTCGACCGGGTTTTCGTACACCGTCCCACCCCTGCCACAGGCGGCGAGCGACATGGTGATTCGCCAGGTCGCGGACACTGTCGCTACAGCCCCGGGACAGGTGCCGGCCCGCCGACAGGTGCGGGCCGCCTGACTATGTCGGTCGAGCGGCGAGGCCACGCCCTGTGGCACGCATTTTCGCATAGTTGCGCGCGGTCCTTGGATTGCAAGACCCTTCTCCCAGTGAAGACCATCATGACTGTTTCGGGATGGCTCAGTGAGCCCGATGTGCCGACGGGGAACGCGGACATCGATCAGATGGATTCCCTGGATCGCGCGCCAGCACACACGACCTTCGGACGGCCGCTTCGCAACCGAGTGGTTGCGTCGCCGTCTCTCGTTTCTCGCTTGCTGCGCAAGTCGATGGGCCTGACTATCGTGTCGGCAAGTACTGTCGAATCTCTCGCCCGATCTCCGCGCGCGGCCAGCCTGTCGCCGCCAGTTGCCTCGGCGCTCACGCTAGCAAGAGACTAGAAGCGGCAAAGTCTAGCTGCTATCCCAACCTCGCACTGTCTCGCGCCACACCTATCTCGCGCCCCGATTCAGCCGCCAGCCGGGCCAGCCGGGCCGTGGTGGCGTGGTCCGCGCGAAGCGTGTCCACGTCCATGGGCATGCGGTATGTCCAGTTACCGTCATTGACCGTGCCCGGGACGTTCACGCGCTCGCGCGCGCCCATCAGATCCTGGAAGGGAAGCAGGCACAGTTCCGAGGGCGCGGCATACAGCACACGCAGGAACGCGTCGCGAATCTGGTCGTCGAAACATTGGTGTGGGTCGATGCCCAGCAACCCCGGCAAGCTGGTGAACAGGCGCCGCTCCTCGGGCGAGACGGAGTCCCACCACTCGGCCTGCATCTCGGTGTCATGCGTGCCCGAGGTGGCCACCGAGATCACCGGCCAGGCCGCCGGGTCGTGCAGCAGGGTCTCTTTCTTGCCGTCGCGCCACACATCGGTTTTCTCCCAGCGCAGAACGCGGTAGCCGGGCAGCCCCAACCGCGCCAGTGAAGGGCGGAGAAACTCGGGCAGCGCACCCAAGTCCTCGGCCACCACTTGGCCAAAGCCACCGATGAGGGAGAGTAGGGTTTCACCCAGGCGGATCTGGGCCTCCTCGTCGGAAGGCGAAAAGCCTGCCTTGCGGCCGTCGGCTGATCGGTAGTAGGTGCGGTACATCCCGATGACGTGGTCCACCCGGAAGAGCCCGAACATCTCGCCGGCTCGACTGGCCCGATTGCGCATCCAGCGAAACCCGGTGTGTTCCATGGCGTGCCAATCGTAGAGCGGCAAGCCCCAGTCCTGGCCGGTCGGGGAAAACGGATCAGGCGGCGCACCCACCCGCATGTCCAAACGGAACAAGCTACGGTTGTTCCAAACATCCGAGGAATCGCCCGACACGACAAAAGGCAGATCGCCCATGAAATCCACTCCCAGGGCGCGAGCCTGGGAACGCGCCCTGTG
Source organism: Myxococcales bacterium (assembly GCA_003157315.1). Next base: position 4,041 of record PMJE01000269.1, read on the forward strand.
CCATTGGCCATCCAGCTGCCATTGCAGCCAGCAGTGGTAGAGCAGTTCGTCCGCGCTTTCTTCGATCACGCGCGAGAGCGCCGCGGGCACCCGGTCGCGCAATTCGGCCGGCCATTCTTGCCAGTGCTTGGCCAGACGGTCGTGCAGAACGCAATACAGGCCATGTTCGGCCAGCCAGTCGTGCTCCTCGCGAAAACGTCGCAGCTCCAGCGCGCGCGAGCTGCGTTGGTCCCATTCTTCGTCCAGGAACCTTCGAAAGGCACGGCGAAACGCCCGAGCTTTGAGCGGTCGCACGCGCCGCCAGTCCACCGTGGGGCTGGCCGCAACCTCGTCGAGCAAGCGCTGATCGGCCGGCGACATAGCAGCCCGTCCCCCGGCCATGACAAAGTCCTCGCACTGGTCGAGGCCCAGGTACACAGGATCGATGGCGAAAGCGGTGCTCGCCGAATACGGGCTCGTCTCCCCGCCGCGGACTTCGTTAACCGGAAGCAGTTGCACCACCGCCAGCTCGGCCGCGCGCGCCCAGGCGCCCAGGCGCGCCAGATCCGGAATCTCGCCCACGCCCCAACCGGTTTGCGTGCGCACGGAAAAGAGTGGGATGAGCACCCCAGCTCGTCGCGGACGCGCAGCGCGGCGGTTTGTCGTTTCAGACTCCATCGAGTTCTCGTGATCTCATATCGGGTCTATGATGGGGAATCTTGTCGCCCATGACTGACAACAGTTCTACACCAACCGGAAGCGTCTCTGGTCGCCGCCTGCTGCTCACCGGGGGGGCCGGCTTCATCGGATCCCATCTGGCCGAGCGCCTGGCTGCGGAAAATGAAATCGTGATTCTCGATACCCTCCGACGCAACGCCTTGTCGTCGGCAGGCCTCGACAAGCATCCCCATGTGAAGCTCATCCAGGGCGACGTGCTCGACAGCGCGGCGGTTCGCCAAGCCATGGAAGGCTGTGACGCGGTCATTCATCTGGCCTCCATCGCGGGTGTGGACACCGTGCTGAAGAACCCAGTTCTCACCATGCGCGTGTCGCTTCTCGGCACCATGAACGTGCTCGAGGCAGCGGCGGCCAAGGGCGGCGTCAAACGCGTGATCGATTTCTCCACCAGTGAGGTCTTTGGTCGCTACGCCTACAACGTGACCGAGTGGGACGCCACCACCTTGGGCGCGGTAGGCGAAGCGCGCTGGACCTATGCGGTGGCCAAGCTGGCCACCGAGCATCTGGCCATGAACTACTGGAAGCAGTACCAGCTTCCCGCCTGTTCCATTCGCCCGTTCAACATCTATGGTCCGCGCCAGGTGGGTGAAGGCGCGGTCCACCACTTCATCCTGCGTGCGTTGCGGGGCGAGCCTTTGCAGGTGCACAACGATGGCTCGCAGATTCGCGCCTGGTGCTACGTGGACGATATCGTGGACGGCATTTTGCTTGCGTTGCAGCGCGAGCAAGCGGTCGGCCACGCCTTCAACATCGGCAACCCGCGTTCCACTCTCACCATCTACGCTCTGGCCAAGGAGATCATCCGGCTGGCCTCCAGTTCGTCCCACATCGAGTCGGTGCCATGGAACCAGGCCGATGTGGAGTTGCGCATTCCCAACATCGACAAGGCCAAGGAGTTGCTCGCCTTCAAGCCCCGCGTCGATCTGGAGGAGGGCCTCTTGCGCACCATCTACTGGTATCGTCGCAATTTGGGTTAGCCATGAGTGAAGTCGTACTGCGCGCCGACGATCTGGCCAAGACCTTCAGGCTGGGCTTCTTCCGCAAGCGCATCGAGGCGGTCAGGCAGGCCAGCTTCGAGGTCCGGCGTGGCGAGATTTTTGGCTACCTCGGCCCCAACGGATCGGGCAAGACCACCACCCTGAAGATGCTGATGGGGCTGGTCTTCCCCTCGCGCGGCCGCGCCGAGGTGCTGGGCCGGCCGGTTCCCGATCGGCAGGCCAAGCGGCGTCTCGGCTACCTGCCCGAGAGCCCGTACTTCTACGACTATTTGACGCCCGAGGAATTCCTCGACCTGGTCGGTGCCCTGTTCGACGTGAAGCGGGCCGAGCGCCGTGCCCGCGCGGGCCGCCTGATCGAGCGCGTGGGTCTGTCTTCTGCACGCGGCCGACCCCTGCGCAAGTTCTCCAAGGGCATGCTCCAGCGCATCGGCATCGCGCAAGCCCTGATGGGTGAACCGGAGCTGGTGGTGCTGGACGAGCCCATGACCGGGCTCGACCCCATCGGCCGCAAGGAGATCCGCGATCTCATGCTCGACCTCAAACGCGAAGGCCGCACCGTGCTCTACTCCACGCATATCCTGCCCGACGTGGAGATGACCTGCGACCGCGTGGCCATGATCTTCGCTGGCCGCATCCGCAACGTGGGGCCGCTCTCCGAACTGCTCACCGCGCGCCTGCTGTCCACCGAGGTGGCTCTGCGACCGGGCGCGGCCGGCTTGCCCGAGCTGCCCGCAGGCGCGCGCAAGATCGAGAGTCCCGACGGCCTGGTCATCGACCTGCCGGCCGACGCCGACGTGGACGCGTTCCTGCGCGCCGTGCTCGCCGCGGGAGCGCGCGTGCACTCGCTCACCCCGCGCCGAGAATCGCTGGAGGATCTCTTCGTGCGCGAGGCCACCAGCCAAAGTCAAGGGGCCGCATGAGGCGCATCCAGGCCATCGCGTGGAACACCTTCCGCGAAGCCGTGCGGAACAAGATCCTCTACAGCCTGCTTTTCTTCGCGGTGCTGATCATCCTGTCCGCTCTGGCCATGGGCAATCTCACCTTGCACGAAGAGATCCGCATGACCCGCGACATCGGGCTGTTCGGCATCGACGCCTTTGGCGTGATCATCGCCATCTTCGTGGGCGTGAACCTGCTCTACAAGGAGCTGGACCTGAAAACCGTGTACACCATTCTGCCCAAGCCGCTACACCGCTGGGAGTTCGTTCTCGGCAAGTGGCTGGGCATGCTTTTGACCTTGGCCGTGCAGATGAGCGTCATGGGTCTGGTGCTGGGCGTGACCCTGTGGTGGCAGGGGGCGCAGTTCGACACGCCCATGGTCAAGGCAGTGTGGCTGCTCTTCGTCAACGTCATGCTGGTCACCTCCATCGCGGTGTTCTTCTCGGCCTTTTCCAGCCCGTTTCTCTCAGGCTTCTTCGCTCTCGGTTGCTTCCTGGTGGGCCGCTCAGTGCCTGACATCCGCGCCTTGGCCGCCAAGCTGGGCCCCCTGGCCAAGACCGTGCTGGAGACTGGCTGCACCCTCATGCCCAACATGCACCTCTTCTACCCATCGGGAGCCATCGTGGGCGCCGAGGAGGTCTCGGTTCATCGCGACTTTGTCGGTGCGTCCTACCTGCTCACGACCACTGGGTATGGCGTGGCCTACTCGCTCATCGTGCTGATACTGGCGATGCTGATCTTCAGGAAGAGAGACTTCGTCTGATGACCATGCGACGCTGGTTGCTCGTCGCGGTCGGGGTCGCGCTGGCGTTCGTGGTGGTGGCCGCCCGGCTGCTCTACGACGCGCGCAGCGCTCTGCATGCCGGCCAGATGTCCGAAGGACGCGGTGACCGGCTGGAGGCAATTCGGCACTATCAGGACGCGGCCCGCCTGTATCTGCCCGCAAGTCCCTATGTTCGCGACGCCCTGGATCATCTGGACGCCCTGGCCAGCGCAGCCGCACAAAACGGCGATGGGCCCAGTGTGCGCGCCGCATTGGAGGCCGAACGGGCCGCCATCTTGGCCACGCGGTCGTTCTTCATCCCGAATGGATCCCGGTTGCCCGATATTGAACGCCGTCTGGCCAGGTTGCTGGCTGCTGCCGAAGATCGCTCGGTTGCCCCGGGGGTCAGCCTCGAAGCCAGGGCTGCGTGGCACCTGGAGCGGCTAGCGCGCCGGCCGGGGCCGTCCCTGGCCTATGTGCTGCTGACGCTGGCTGGCCTGGTGCTGTGGGTCGGAAGTGCTGTCGGATTTGTCAGCAAGGGACTGGATGCGAAGCTGCACCTGCGTCGCCGCCAGGCTGCGATTGCCGGCATCACTTTCGCGGCGGGGCTTGCGATGTTTCTGGTCGGCTTGCGGCTTGCCTAGTGTGAGGAAGCATACCAACAGAACTCCTTCAGTTCTGCTATCGTATTACACTGGAAGTGCCGAAGGTTACGTTGCCGACATGAAGATCCGATGTGAACACTGCCAGGCCGAGTACGAGCTGGACGATAGCCAGGTGCGCGGCGGCAGCACCGATGTGCAATGTAGCGTCTGTGGACATGTTTTCGCGGTGGCGAGGCCGGGCTCGAACCAGACTGCGGATGGAGCCTCGGCCGCCAGCCGTGAGCCAGTCGCCATCGAATGGCGAATGCAGACNNGCCAACGCCGCGGCGGCGCAGGAACAGGCCATGCAAGTCGAGCCTGCTCGGCGCACACCAAGCTCCTCGATGCAGCGCCGTTCTTCGCCACAAGCCATGGCAATCTCGGTCCCCAACGACGACGCTCGAGCCAGTCATCCGTCCTTTCCGGCCGTCGGCAGAAATGCCGTGGGGGACGGTTCGCACGAGCATGGCGGGTTCAAGATCTTCGTCGGTCTTGCTGTGGCGGCGGGGGTGGCCTTCGCCGGCATCAAGTGGCAGCAGGGCCGCATCAACAGTTCGGCCATCGCGGACAAGGCTTCCGGCGGCCTCTCGACCTGGACGGCTAGACGCCGCCCAGTGGCGAATCCGCCCGAGGCGCGACCAGATCTAGGGACTGAGTCGTCCGCAGTCCAGAGGCCCGGCGAGACGGTGAGGCCCAGTTCGGCGGTCCGGGGGCCGATGGTGGAGGCGCTGCCCTCGCCGCCGCCTGCCGAGACCGAGAAGGCATCGGATAAAGGTGGGCAGGAAAGCCCCGTGGCCGCCCCTTCCGAATCTTTCGAGAAGCTGGTCGCCGAGGGAGATCGCGCTTTGGAGAATGGATCCGGTGGCAAGGCCAAGGATCTCTACCAAAGGGCACTGCGGCTGCGGCCGACAGGGGCCAAGGCCCTGTCTGGCCTGGGCTTCGTCGCGCTTGACCGTGGCCAGCTCCCGGCCGCCTACGAATTCTTCAAGCGCGCACTGGCTGGCAAGTCGTCTCTTGCTCCCGCCTTGTTCGGGATGGCCGAAATCCACCGCGCCCGCAACGAGAAGGCGCTCGCCCTGCAAACCTACCGGCGCTACTTGCAGCTCTGGCCCAAAGGCCGTGAGGCCGCGGCTGCGCGGCGCCAAGTGAGCGCACTTCAGTCGGGCAAATAGCGAAGCGTTGCGACTGCAGCGCATGTTCCCGAAGTCATCTCGACGGCTGCGCGCAGAGATGGATGCGCCCGCCTGGCTGATGTCAGCTAGTACAGAGATCCTTGTTTCTGGCGATCTTCNNCCAGTTGCCACATGGCCTCGGGCACCTCCGGGGAGCGCGAGAAGCGTGACAGGACAGCCAAGAACTCGGCTACCGCGAGGCCGTACTTGAACTCCTGGGCGAAAGACTGCCCGACTTGCAGCTGTGCCTGCGACGCGCGCGGGTCGCTGGGGAAGCGCTGGATGAAGGCACGCAGGAAACGGCGGGCATCTTCGCGCATGCCGCCGGCCAGCCGGTTCTGCGATTCCTTCCAAAGCGCCTCCTTGTCCTCGGGCATGGACGGGGCCACCCGCTCAATGATCTTCTGCTGTTCCTGAGCGGTCTTCTGCTGGGTTTGTTCCAGCGCTGCCAGCCGCTTTTGCAACTCGTCCAAGAGGTACTTGGCCTCCTCGAGCTTGCCGGTGAGGGCCGCGAGGTCGCTCTCGTCGCGCGCCACCTTGGTGCCCAGGTCAGCCGAGTTGCGCCCTAGCAGAGCGGTTGCCTCGTCGAGAACCTTGCGCAGACGAGCCATCTGATCGTTGGTCTGCACCTCAATGGTCTCCATGCGCTTGGAGAGATGCGAGATGTCGTCACGCAGTTTGTCGCCCTCGCCGCTGGTCATCAGGCAGCCAGAACACACCAGCACCGCGAGCGCACCGCCCGCGGTCAGGTAGCAGACCCTACCAGGCCCTATCGCCATTCGGAGTCGACGCGGCGGTCTTTGGCCCAGCCGGTTTCACTGGTGCCGGTGGCATCCAAAGACCCACGTGGCACTACGGACATTCGGCCGGCCGCGATTCCCGTCCGCTTGAGGTAGTCCCGCACAGACTGGGCGCGCCGGTCAGAGAGCGCCATGTTGTACTCAGTGGTGCCACGCGGATCCGCGCGGCCGACCAGGTTGACGCTCATGTCCGTCTTCTTCAGGCAGGTCGCGTTCTGGGCCGCCGTGCTGGTGGCAGCCGAATTCAGGTTGGACTTGTCAAAGGCGAAGTAGACCGCCTCCAGATCACAGGGCGGCTTCTTCACGACAGGCTTCTGGGAACCCACGCACAAGCCATGCACGCATTCCTGATCCTGGGCGCAATTCTCGTCCTTCGTGCATTGGGGAATGGAACAACGCCCCATCATGCAGAGTCTTCCGGTTGGGCACTGGATGTCGGACGCGCAGGCCTGGCAGCGGTTGGCGTTGCAGATCGCGCCCTCTGGGCACTGAGAGATATCCCTGCAGTAGCCGGGAATGGCGTCGCAGCGTCCGGCGTTGCACTGGCGACCCTCGCCGCAATCACTGGCGTTGGGGCGGCACTGCTGACACTTGCGACCCACACAGAATTCCTTGTCCTTGCAATCCTTGTCGGT
>PMJE01000411.1 GCA_003157315.1 Myxococcales bacterium
AAGGCAATTTCTGGATCCGTGCCAGCTTGCCCACCTCGATCTCGCTTGAACGGTCGGCGCGCTACGTGGGCCACATCCGCGCTATTGTACTTGGCTGCCCGGCCGAAGACGCGAGTGACTGTCCCTTTGCCAAGCGAACCCGGCCCGAGATCCAGAGTGTCATCTCGCAGCTCGGGCGGCCCGACGACGGTACCGACGTGTCCGGCTTCCACAACATCGAGCTCTTGGCACCCTTGCGTCCCACCTCCGAATGGCGCCCGGGCGTAACCAAGGCGTCGCTCACCGACGACATGCAGCGCGACCTGACTCGCGCCTTTCCCGGCGTGGTGTTCNNTCAAGGTGGTGGGACCGGATCTGCGGGTGGACGAAAACAAGGCTGGCGAGATCGTCGCCGCCATGAAGGACATCCGGGGGGTGGCGGACCTGGGAATCTTTCGCTCGCTCGGCCAACCTGCGATTCGCATCACGCCCTTGCGTACCGCCGCCGGGCGCTATGGGCTGAATACCGGCGACGTGGCGGCGGTCATCCAGGCAGCCATTGGCGGGCTGGCCATCACCCAGGTCTACGAAGGTGAGAAGCACTTCGATCTTACTGTGCGTTGGGCTGAACCCTACCGGCGCGACCTGCGCGCCATCCGCGCAATTCTGGTTGCCGCGCCCGACGGCGCCCAGGTGCCGCTTGGGCAACTGGCGGATGTGGTCGAGGAGAACAGTCCTTCGGTCATTTTTCGCGAAAACCTGCGGCGCTACGTGCCGGTCAAGTTCTCGGTGCGCGGGCGCGACCTGGCCTCGACCATTGCCGAGGCGCAGGCCAAGATCGCCGCGCATGTCAAGCTGCCCTACGACACACACCTGGAATGGGGCGGCGAGATCAACCAGTTGCGCGAGACCACGGCGCGCCTATTGATCATTATTCCCGTGACCCTGCTGATGATCACTTTCTTGGTCTATGGCTCGGTCAAGAACGCCCGCGATACCCTGATTGTGTTGCTCGGCGCACCCGTGGCTGCCAGCGGAGGCGTGGTGGCGCTCTTTCTGACCGGCACTGATTTTTCCACATCGGCGGCGGTGGGCTTCATTTCGATTCTTGGGATCTCCATCCAGGACGGCCTGCTGGTGGTGACCTACGCGCGCCAGTTGCGAACCCAAGGCGAGTCGGCGGTAAGCGCGGCTCGTCAGGCTGCCCAGCGCCGGCTGCGCCCGGTCCTGATGTCCACCTGGGTGGCCATGCTGGGCCTGCTGCCTGCTGCCCTCTCGCGCAGCATCGGCTCGGAAACCCAGAAACCGCTTGCCATCGTGGTCATCGGCGGGGCCTTGGCGCTGGTGATCCTGCCACGCCTGCTGCAACCCGCGCTGCTTGCGCTGGCCTATCGGAAGCTTGGTTCCGCAGCGCAGACCGTCGAAGCATAGCGGCGCGGCGCTGGTCGTCGTGATACCCTGCAATGTGATGATCTCACGATTGGGTGCGGTTCTCTCGGCACTGCTCTTGGCTGGCTGCTCGAACGACACCAGCAAGGGCGGGGCAGGGGGCTCGCCGGTGCAAGGAGGCGCGGGCGCCAGCTCAACCGGCGGTGCCGCCCCGACTGGTGGCGCGTCTTCCAGCGGTGGCGTCCCAAGCGCCGGCGGTCTGCCGAGCAGTGGTGGCAGCCCGAGCACGGGCGGCGCAACCTCCACTGTCCCGTCTGCGTGGCAATCGCGCGGTGTCGGCGGCGGCGGCGCGCTGTTCGTTCCCGAGATCAGTCCGTTCGACCAGCAGATCTACATGTCGACAGACATGGGCGCGGTTTTCCATTCCAGTGACTTCGGCGCGACCTGGACGACTATCGACTTTCGCGCGCTAGGCGGCGGGGCAAACGCCCAAATGCGTTTCACCGCTGACCCGACAACCCTGTACGGAATTCCGTCGGTCGCTGAATCGCCCACACTGTTCGTTTCGACGAACGGGGGAAGCAGTTTCCATCTTATGGGAGGCAATATCGCCGACCTGCTCTATTTGGAGGCAGATCCGGCGAGCACGGAGCGTGTGCTGGTGAGTGACTATGGCGCGCTGTACTATTCGGGCAATGGCGGCGTCTCAATGGCCTCTGTCTACACGGCCGCAAACTCCGGCGCTGGTTTGATTCTTGCCGGAGCCTTCTGGGACGGCGCCACGATCTACGTGGGGACCAACGATGGACTGCTGGTTTCGACCAACAATGGCGCCAGCTTTGCCCTGCAACCCCACGGCGGCATCAAGAGCGGGGAGGTGATAGTGTCGCTCGCCGGGGCCAAGACAGGGACCACGACACGCTTCTTCGCAGTAACCGCGGGTTCGGGGGATGCTTTCGCCGGCGTCTCAGGTTGCGAACTCTACGGGTCTGCCTCCATCGGAGTTTATCGGTTGGACGTCGGGGACACCAACTGGACGGTGCTCACCGCGAATCTTCCCGCTGGCCAGGCTCCGGTGTTCGTCGGCATGGCCAAAGACGATATTTCTGTCGCCTACCTGGCCGGTTCCGACACGCAGGCTGGCGCACCGGGCGTTTGCAAGACGATTGACGGCGGGGCGCACTGGTCGAACGTCTTCCAGTCTGCCAACAACGCCAATATCGCCACGGGCTGGGCCGGCGCGGGCGGAGACGAGAATTGGGGTTTCGGCGAGTGCGCCGAGGGATTCACTGTCCTCAAGACCAACGCGAATCACGTCGTTTTGACCGATATGGGGTTCGTGCATGTGAGCTCAGACGGAGGTGCGCACTGGCATCAGGCCTACGTCAATCCGCTTGACGAGAATCCCCAAGGCGCAGCCACGCCCAAAGGCAAAGCTTACCGGACCTCGGGCGTGGAACAGACCTCGGGCTGGTGGCTCACCTGGGCGGACGCGAATACGATATTCGGCTCAATTACCGACATAAGGAGCGTGCGTTCCACCGATGCGGGCGTCACTTGGATGCGTGAGTCCCAAAATGGTCTTTCATTGAACACCACCTACCAGGCCGTGGTGCACCCCACCTCGGGCGTGATGTACGCGGCCACCTCGTCGATCCACGACATGTACATGAGCTACCGACTGACTGACGCCACCCTTGACAGCGGCAGTGGGGCCATCATGCAGTCGACGGACGCGGGCGCTCACTGGACCACGGTGCACAGCTTCGGGCACCCGGTGGTGTTCCTGGCCATCGATCCGAGCAACGGCAACAGTATGTACGCCAGCGTGGTGCACAGCACGCAAGGCGGGATCTTTCACACCAGCCAACTCGACCAGGGAGCCGCGGCTACCTGGAGCAAGCTGACGAACCCTTCGCGCACCCAAGGCCATCCCTACAACATCGTGGTGCTCAATGATGGCACGGTGGTGGCCACCTACTCCGGGCGGCGCACCACCACCGGGTTCACGGATTCCTCCGGCGTGTTCGTCAGCAGCGACGGTGGCACGACCTGGATCGATCGCTCCGATCCCAACATGCACTACTGGACCAAAGACATCGTCGTCGACCCCAACGATTCTGCGCAACAGACCTGGTATGTGGGCGTGTTCCAGCAATTTGGTGGCGTGGGTCCGACCGGCGCCAATGGCCTGTATCGAACCACCGATCGCGGCCAGCACTGGACGCACCTCTGGCAGGGCGACACCGAAGCATACAACGTGGAATCCTGTACCATCGACCCACGCAATCCGAACCATATGTTCATGACCACCGAGACCAAC
>PMJE01000440.1 GCA_003157315.1 Myxococcales bacterium
CAAGTCCTTTCGCCTGGGGAAGCGCTTCGGACTACACCAGCATGACGAATTCCGTCACGCAGATCCTAGGCTGGTTGCCCTACTGGGGCATCGTCATCGGCGAATGGGGCTCCGAGAGTGCTCAAGCATTGGCAAATAGGGTTACCCATGCCTATGCCTATTCTCGAGACACCACAGCTGCTGGCATGTGTCCTGTGTGGTGGGACAACGGGGGCTCGTACGCAATATTCAACAGAACCACTGGCGCTCAGACCTACCCGACAATTGTCAATGCAATCGTCACGGGAGCACAAAAGGGTCTTGCGAATCCAGGTGTCTACTCAACACTCGCCAGCCCCTGACGAGTTCTGAGAGCAGTGCCCAGGTTGCCGAGGCTATTGGCGATCCGCTCCTGGGCCGGCGAAGGCAAGGGTTGGCGTCGTTGCCCTACCCTGCCGTCGCGCCAGCGGCGGAGCGCGGTTCGACCGCGGCACGATCGAAGGCACGAACGAGCAGACCCCGCGTCTTCTTAGCCCCGACAAGATCCGCGGTATTCTCCTCGATGGCGCAGTGGTGTAGACTGGGTCTTGTGGTTGAGGTCACCGTGTCGACGCGTCCTCTTGGCACCCGCCGTCCCGTCGCTGGCGTGGCAGGGTCCGCCTTTGCGTTGCTGGCGACCGTCGCATGCGGCCAAACTCAGCTTGAGAGTTCCACTCAACCCGGGACGCCGGTGGATCCTGCACCTTCGACAGGTAGCCTGCGCGGGTTCGTCCAACTCTCCGCGGGTGAAAAGCACGCCTGCGGGTTGCGCGCTGACGGTAGCGTCGCGTGTTGGGGTGACAACGGATACGGACAATCCACTCCGCCAGCGGCCACATTCACCCATATCGCCGTCGGCTACACGCACAGTTGCGGGCTGGGATCTGACGGCAAGATTGTCTGCTGGGGCACCTATGTTGGGGCATCGGGGCCGGGACCAGCCTATGCACCAACCGGCACGTTCGCGCGGGTGTGTGCAGGTTCGGACGAAACCTGCGGCCTGACGGCCGATGGCACGGTCGCGTGCGCCGGCGAAGGGTTCGGCCTTTGGCAGGACATTACCACTGCAGGCGAATTCACCGAGATATCCTGTGGTACTCAGCCCTGTGGGTTGCGAGCCGACGGTAGCGTTACTTGCTGGTTTGACAGCAATGGCTGGCAGCCCGTTACCCAGCCAGGACCGTTCGTCCATGTCTACACCGGCTGGGTTTACGCCTGCGGGCTGCAACCTAACGGCAATGTCACTTGCTGGGGCGACGACCCCGACTACGCAGTAACCGTGCCACCTGTGGGGACGTACACTCAGCTTTCCACCGGTGCGATGGTCGCCTGCGGGCTGCATGCCGACGGCAGCACCATTTGCTGGGGTGACAATCGATACGAAGAAGCCGCTTCGGAAAATGGGCCTTTCACCCAAATCACTGCGGGCGAAGGGCACGCCTGCGGATTGCTGGCTGATGGCACCGCCTCCTGCTGGGGTGACAATGGCGCGGGACAATCCACCCCTACCGCGGGCCCTTTCACGCTGATTACATCCAGCTATAACCACAATTGCGGGTTGCGAGTCGATGGCACCGCATTCTGCTGGGGCGGCAACGATTCAGGGGAATCCACCCCAACAGGCGAATCCCTCACTCAGATTTCCAACGGGTCGACCTTCACGTGCGGCTTGCGGAGGGATGGAAGCGCCACTTGCTGGGGAAAGAACTACCTTGGCGACTTGACTCCTGCGGCGGGCGCCTTCACCCAGATTGCCGCTGGATTCTCCCACGTCTGTGGACTGCGCGCCGACGGTGGCATCGCCTGCTGGGGTGATGATGAGGATGGGCAGAGCGATGCCTCCAAAGAGACTTTCTCCCAAGTTTCCGCCGGCGGGTGGCGCACCTGTGGGCTACACGCCGATGGCACCGCAACCTGCTGGGGCGCAAACTCCGCGCCAGTCCCGGCAGGTACCTACACCCAGATTTCCGCCAGCGAGGATCAAATCTGTGGGCTGCGCACCGATGGCACCGCAACCTGCTGGGGTGACACCGCCGTACCAGATCCGGCAGGCACGTTCACCCAAGTTTCCGCCGGTACGTGGAACGCTTGTGGGCTACGAGCCAACCGGACCGCTTTTTGCTGGGGAGACAACTCCAGCGGTCAATCCACGCCGCCGGCAGGCACGTTCATCCAGATCTCGGCCGGCGAGCGCCACGCGTGTGGGCTGAGGGCCGACGGCTACACCACTTGCTGGGGAGCTTTGGTGACGCCGGATCGCTGAGAGCGCGATCAGTGGTCGCCGCAATCAGCCGCGATCCGTCCAGCATCCGTCCAGCGACCGGTGGGCGTTCACCTTTCCGTGGCCTGGCGGATGCGCGCACGGAGACCGCGGGCGCGCCTCTCGACTGCGGTCAGTCCGCGCTGTATGCCCTTCATGACCGCGGGGCCGAGAGCCTCGAGGGCTTCCCAGGCGAGGGCCAGATCGCCGGGACGATCCTCGACGAGCACAGCAAGGACCTGAACCGCCTGGAGGACGTCCTTGTCGGCCTTTGCCGCAAACGCTGCCGGGCGAAGTTGCGCCACCAGCAGCTTGTGAAAAGCAAAGCGGGCCGGCGTTGGGACGCTCACCAAGGCCGCCGTGTTGGCAATAATCACAGCCCGCTCAGGCGATTCGAGGAGAAAGCCGAGATGCCCAAGCGGCTGCGCGGCAGCGTTCCAGCGTGGAATGAAGATTGGGGCATCGTCCCCCGCACGCTTGGGGCAAAGCAGGTCGACCCGCAGCGCCTGTCCGCGAACCTTGAAGGATGTGGAGGGGAGGCGCGGATCAAGGGCCGGGACCGGAAGAAAGCCCATCTTGAGATTGTCCAGCGCGGCCGGAAGGTCAAGCCGCAAATCGGGAACGGCAATATCCACGTCGACCTCGCGACTACTGCCCACGTCCACGTCCTGCGTTCTAAGGGATCCCGACGCCCATTGGACACCGAGGAGGTTGCCGATAACGATAAACGCGTGCGTGCCGACAAGGACTCCACCCGCCGCGAACACCCCCGCATCAGCCAGGCCACTCACAACTCGGGCCGAGGCGGCGTCAGTAACGCCAGCCCCTCCCGCGCGCAACTGCGCGGCCATCCTCGCGACACGGGCAACGTCGGCCGCAAGTGCGGCGTGTTCGCGAGCGAAGCGCACCGCCAAGCGATCCAGCGTGGGCGATTTGCGCCCCAAGTAGAATTGCCGAGTTTTGCCGCCGGGAAGTGAAGCCTGGTAGTAGACGTAGGTCTCTCCCTTGACCTGCTTTGCCGTGAACGAGCCGGCTAGGCTTCCGACCGAACGCTGGGCCTCAAGGCCCAGCAGATGCTCCAAGAGCTCCGCGTAGAGCGTCTGCGTTTCCAGCGGCAGGCGAGAGTTCACGGCTAGTTATACGTAGAATACCACAAACCTACGTATAACAATCTGAAATGACGAGCTGCCGCCAGCAGCGTCCGCAATTTCAGGGAAACCGGGTTAGCCGTTGTCACGGATTACTTCGCCTTCGCGATCGATAATCGCCAGCACCGCGGGCCGGGCTCCCTCCAGCGGCACCAGGTCGACATTGCGGCCTGCCACCTCGGCGGCTCGGGCCATGGCATGGAATGTCTGACCGGGCGGCAGCCCTTCCAGCGCGATGTCGATGTCCGAATCAGGGCGGGCAGCCCCGCGCGCCACCGAACCGAACAACACCACCCGACGCACGCCGAACTCCCGCACGAGGACATCGGCGACCAGCGGCACAGTGGCCCTGATATCGCGCGCGCATCTCGCCTCCGCGGACGCCTGCTCGGCGAACCGACGGCCCAGAATCGCAACGGCCTCGCGCGGGCTCATGCGTGATATGCTACCACGACAGCGGGCCAGAGACCCAAGACCCACTGTGGATGGTCGAGTAGACCGGGATCTCCTGCCAGACCATCAGGCCCAGTTCGTCGGCCATGCGGGCTATGGGAGTGCGGGCAAAGGGCCAGCTGGACAACGCAGGTGACCTACGCCACCATTTTCGCGCCGATTGCTCTCGCGAGTTGCTCGTCAAACGTCCACAGCGGCAGAGCATCGGCGTGACGGGCGGCATCGAGAATGGGGTAGTCGGAGAAGTCGGCGGGGCCGGTCTCGAACGCCGCAAGCGCTCGCAGTATGGCGGCCTCATCCTCGGCGATGACGCCCTCGGCACGCACCAGGCGGCGGAACGCGGTTGCGACCGCGGCACGATCGAAGGTGTACGCAACCCGAAGTACCTACGCGGTTTCGACGATCACTACCGAAGAAAACCACACTCCACCTGTGGCAATGGGCCCGTCGATAGAGTTGCTCCGCCCGGCGGCACTGTGCCTCGTCATCACGAACGAGCAGGCGAACGACGACGTTGGTATCAAGCGCCT
>PMJE01000024.1:0-7047 GCA_003157315.1 Myxococcales bacterium
CATACCGGAAATACCCCATTCGATGGGGCTATGCACACGCCGTCCGCAGCCTGATGGCCACGCCGGAGAAACCCAAGCGGCCGATCGGTTTCCAGACCAAGGGCCGGGGCAGGGGCTTGCCGCCCACGCGCCCGACCTCGTAGGGTTGTGCGAATAGAGTCGCTGCCGGAGGAAACCACGATGGGACGCGGTTCCCATGAGCGAGCTGGGGCTGGCCACCTCCAAACGTTCAGGGCGGCCAGCCCCGGTGTTCATCTAGCGGACGTAGGGGTGCAGGGCGGCGAGAAGTGCGGCCAGCGCGGCGACAAGCGCTGCAACCCCCTGCCAAGGGAATGCCTTGCGAGCCATTAGGCTGCCTCCCGCATGAGCGGGCGACGAGCGCTCGCTTTGATGGCACAAACACGCTTGGACACGACAAGCGCACTGACGCCGAACAGCCGGCTACGAGAGCGCGCTTTGATGACACGAACACGCTTGGACACGGCAGGCGCGCTGGCGCCGAACAACAGGCGACGAGCACACGCTTTGATGAGACGAACATGCTTCGACACGGCAGCCGCGCTGACGTCGAAGATCGCGGCGATGTCTGTCTCATTCAGACCGCATGATGCAAACACAAGAACCTGTTGCTGGCGCAACGCCAGTTGCGGCAACAACAGCGAGCACCACTCCCAGTAACGCGGGTCATGGTCAAGTTGACGCAACCGGCACGTCTCGTAGAGCTGAACATCGGGACTCATAGTCATCCTCCTGGCGCCACGGCCGGGAGCGACACGCCCTTTGGCTACTTAGCCGAACAGTCGTCCTGAACCATGGCTTCGGATTGTGGTAGGGCGCCTCCGGCGCGTGGCATTGCCTCGCGTGGCCACGGCGGCCCGCCACGACCAGTTGGGAGGGAGCCCAGCGTCACGGAGCACTATCGACCACAATGAACGACAGGGACCATCGACGACACTTGCGCGCGCGCCACACAGGTCCACGGGGGCGGGCCCGGCGCAATCGCTGAGCTGTTTGGCAGTGACCCTCGCCATGCGAGCGAATTTCAGGCTGTCTCCTTCGTTGATCACGCTTGCTCGAATAGAGTGCGGACCGGAGCCACATGGCCAGCCTGTTTCGCGTTGGGGAACGTAGGTACCGCAACCGACGGGGTTCGAGCCGATCTCTTTCAGGTGAACAGAGAACTTTTCCACCCGCATCCGAATGCGCTTCATGATCGATCGCGGAGCCACCTTCACAACTCCGATGTCAGACGGGCTATCGACCGCCATTCCACGGGCGGGATGCCATTTCCTGACTGCTTCATCCCAGCTCACGGGTTCGAGTATACGCTCACTCGGACTCTGAACTTAACCCTCCCCGAAGCATATTTCTTGCCACATCGCGCCTAGGCACAAAACCAAGGGCGCATCGAAGACGGCCCATTTCGCGGCCGGAATGGACAGACGGGCGTTCGATTTTGCTGCCCTGGCTGAGGCTGTGCCGGCTGCCGCTCACGCCGCCCGTCTTTCCGGGAACAGCCCGCTCGCGCTCTGCTGCCAGATGTGGCGATAGGCTTTCCGGGCGGCGGCTTCCTTCTCCTCGGGCGTGAAGGGCGGCGTGGGCAGGAGCTGCAGGACGTGGTCGAGGATGAAGACCTCCACCTCGGCCTGGGTCTGCTCCTTCTGCGTCCACTGGTCGAGGGGCTCGATGAGCCGACGTAGTTCGTCCAGCAGCGACTTGGCGGCCAGCTTCAACCGCTCGCGCTCGGCCTTGCCCAGGTTCTCCTTCTGAAGCAGGTCAAACAGCGCCAGTTCTTCCTCGCTCAATCCTTCCTCGACCGCCCGGCGTTGCTCGGCATCCAGGCTGTTCGCCAGCTCGATCAGCTTGGCGAAGGTGTCCTCGATGGTCACGCGATCCTTTTCGCGGTTGTAATCGGCGACGATCTCCGCGTAGCGCCGGTAGTAATCCATGCGCAGGGGATTTTGCTGCAACATCTTCGCCAGCTTCTCCTCGACGATCAGTCGCACGTCCTGGATGGCGGTCGCCTTGCGTTTGACCTTCTTGGCGAACTCGTGGCGCAGCTTCTCCAGGTCGATCTTGCTCAGGTCGAACAGCTTTGACTCCGCCTGGTCATCCCCGGGGCGCTGCGCACGGATGGCCTCGTTGACGATCCGGTGCAGTTCCTTGAGCACGGCGGTGACGTCGGCGGTGTCGCGGCGCTCGGTCAGCTTCTTGTAGATGGCCTCGATGTTATCGTGGCGTTCAGCGTAGACTTCCGCCGATGGCTCGCCCATCAGGGACTTGAAGCGCACGAACACCTGGCGGGCCAGGATCTCGAAGCGACGTTTCGAGTCGTCGTTGGTGTAGACGGCCTCCACCGCGTCGGCCAGGGCCGTGATGCGGGCGAATCCTTGGCTGCCTGCCAGCCGACCAGAGTCGAAACCCAGGGTCTTCAGGTGCGCCTCGGTTTCCACGATCGCCTCCAGCAAGGCCCGCACCCGCTCTTCTGGGGGAGCGACGATCTCCTCCTCCCCCACACCCTCGTCGCCCAGTGCGTACTGCGCCAGCGCATGGCGCAGACTCTTCAGCATGCCGTTGTAGTCGATGATGAGCCCGAAATCTTTGCCCGGGTATCGGCGGTTGGCACGGGCGATAGCCTGCATCAGCGTGTGCGCCTTCATGGGCTTGTCGATGTACAGGCTGGACAGGCACTCCACGTCGAAGCCGGTCAGCCACATGGCGCATACGATGGCGACGCGGAAAGGATGCTGAGGGTTCTTGAAGGCCGATTCCACGTCAACCCGCTTGCCATCCGGGGTCTCGAAACCCTGTTTCATGCGCGCCCGGTGCGGGATGATGTCGACGCCCCACTTTTTGAAATCAGCGACCTCGTTCTGTCCCTCGCTGATGATGATCTCGACGATGGTCTCGTCCATCCATCGCGCCTTGGCCTCCAGCTTGGTCTGACGTTCGGGATCGGTCTCGGCAACGGCGGACGCGCGTACCCGCGCCAGCTTGGCCTGCCAGAGCGGGACGATCCGGTGGTACATGCGACCGCAGGTGATCTTGTCCACGCAGACCAACATGGACTTGCCCGATTCCCAGCGCGTCGTGCAGTGCTCGACGAAATCGGACGCGATCTTGTCCAGCCGGTCATCGGCCGTGATGACCTCGTAGTCCTTGCCCAGCAGCTTCTCCAGCAGAGCCTCCTGGTCCGGGTCCAGTTCGGCCTGCTCGATGGCGGCGGCGATGCGGTCGTTCAGGTCCAACCGCGCGATGCCCAGCTTCTCGCCACGATTCGCGTACACCAGCCTGACCGTGGATCCGTCATCCACCGAGCGCTGGAAGTCATAGCGAGACACGTAGCCGCCGAAGATCCGCCGCGTCAGATGGTCGTGCTTGAACAGCGGCGTTCCGGTGAAGCCGATGAAAGCCGCGTTGGGCAGCGCCAGGCGCATGTTGCGCGCCAGCTTGCCCGCCTGGGTCCGATGCGCCTCGTCGGAGACCACGATGATGTCATCGCGCCGGCTGTATGGCTGGTCTGGCTTCACCTCCTGGTTGAACTTGTGGATCAGGCTGAAGACATAGCGGTGGTTCTGCTTGAGCAGTTGTTGCAGGTCGGCGCCCGAGGCGGCGCGTGGGGTGTCCTCGTTTGCGGCCCCGCAGCCAACGAAGGTCTTGAAGATCTGGTTGTCTAGGTCGTTACGGTCGGTCATCACGACGAAGGTGAAGTTCCCCGGCACCGTGCGCCGTACCTTCTCGGCGAAGAACACCATGGAATACGACTTGCCGCTGCCCTGGGTGTGCCAGAACACGCCCAATTTCCCCAGCTCGGGGTGGGCGCGCTCGATGATCTTCAGATTCCGCGCCTCGGCGTACTCGCTCAGCTCGCTCACGTCCTGGTCGGCAACCCGGTAGATCAGGCGCTGCTCGGGCGGGAACTGGCGCTTGAGTGCCTCCTGCCGCACGACCGAATCCACTGCCTGGTTGACCCCGAGCACTTGCTGGTTGCGCGCCACCACCTTGCGAATTGCGCCCGGCTTGCTGGAATCGAAGGCGATAAAGTTCTCGACGAAGTCGAGCAGCCGCCCCTTGGCCAGCATGCCGTCGAGCAACACCTGAGCCTCAAGGCTACCCTTGTCGCGTTCGTCGTTGCGCTTCCAATCGAAGAAGTGTTCCCAGTCGCTGGTGATCGAGCCGTAGCGAGCGCGATGTCCGTTGCTGACCACCAAGAAAGCGTTGTGGTGAAAGGCGTGCGCGACCACGTTCTCGTCCATGTAGTCGCGCAGGTTCTCCTCGAACCCGGCGCGGATGTTGCGGTACACCGCCTTTAACTCGATGAACACCAGGGGCAGGCCGTTGACGAAGCAGACCAAATCGGCGCGCCGGTTGTAGTTGGGCGTGCGCTGGCCAGTCAGCTTCAGCTCACGCACCGCCAGGAAACGATTGTTGTCGGGGTTACGGAAATCGATCACCCGCGCACGTGACTTGCGGAGCTGGCCGCGCTCGTCGCGGTAGTCGACCGGCACCCCGTCGCGGATGAAGCCGTAGAATTCCTGGTTGTGCTGCACCAGCGAGCGCGAGAAATCGTGCCGGGTGAGCCTCTGCACGGCATCGTCCACGGCCGATGCGGGCAACGCTGGGTTCAGCCGCGCGATGGCTGCCCGCAGATCGCGGGTGAGCACCACCTCGCGTGTGTCTGCCCGGCCGAGCGTCCCGCGCTCGCCAAAGGTCTCCTCGTTCCAGGCATACACCGATTCCCAACCCAGCTTGTCGCGTAGGTGGTTGGCGAAGGTCTGCTGTACCAGCCGGTCTTCGCTATTGATGTCAGTGTATGCCATGAGGTCTACACGGCGATCTCGCCACTCATCAGACGAGGCAGGAGGAGGTCGCGGGCAGCGCGGAGTTTTTGGTTCTGGAGATCGAGCAGCTCGCGCTGATCGATCAGGACGCCCACGATGTCATCGAACGCATGTTGAATTGTGCGTGACGGAATCAGTATTTCCGCAGCAGCCAGAACTCTTGCATTCGCATTGGGCTGGGCCGCCCCACCGACGCGCGACTGCACGTAGGCTTTGTAGTCGTCGGACTCGATGAACACGCCCGCCAGAAGATTGCTGAAATCGGGTCTGAAACGCAGTCGCACCAAGTACGACGCGAACACAGCGCACGGGTGCATCTTATGCAGGCGCTTCGCATATCCGACTGTCGCGCCGGTTCTTGCAATCACGATATCGCCGGTTTGCAGGCGAAACCGCTCCAGACGGTCGTCTGGAATCTCGCAGTAGGGAACCGTGGGCCAGTTGATCGAGGCAGGGACGATATCCGTGATCCTCAGGAACCTGGGGCCAACATCCTGGTCGGAGGCGCTAGCCGTGTACCCGTAGTCGACCGACTCACATAGATCGGCCAGAGGCTTGCGGTCCCAACCCTCGGGCACGCCTTTGATGATGCGCGAGTGCTCGTGGCCGGGGAAGCGCAGTAGGACGAACCATTCGCGGTACAGCAGCCGCGCCGCCTCCTCCAGCAACGCCATCCGCCGCCGGTTGTTCTCGATCAGGTCGTCGTACGCGGCGAGGACATCGGCGATTCTTGTCTGGACAGATATCGGTGGGCGATGCACACGAATTTGTTCAAGCTCTGACCCACGAATACCCTTTTGGCTAACCCCGGTGATAATCGTTTGAATGCGTCCGCGTCCCGGATACGTACAAAGATAGTACCGATAGAATCTCGGATCTGACCTCGCGGGATCTAGCCGCACGCGAATCAAAGATGACTCAAATACCGTCGGCTCTTCTACTCCCAGGACGATCACACAGCGGCCTGCACCGGATTCAACAAGACTGCGTCGCGCGAAGAGAAGATCTCCGTCAATGAGCCCGAATCTCGACAACTCCCCATCGTCCACACGAATTCGCGCCATTTCCTGAGTACCAACACGCTCATAGGCAAACAGCTCGCCCATGTTGACGATCTTGGCTCCGTCCCCATGGAAGGAACTGGCCTTGTAGAGGCCGTTCCGAGACGGTTCTCGGTAGAGATCTCCGAAGGCCGCCTCTGGCCAGCTCACGCGCCCAGCTCCTCGAAGTTCGCCTGGATCTTCACCGCCAGCTTGGCCGCCTCCTTGTGCAGATCCGCCAGCTCGACGTGGATATCCCGCATGGCTTGCTCGAAGTCGAAGTCCTCGTCCACCTCGGGTGGGGCCACGCCCACGTAGCGGCCGGGGGTCAGGCTCCAGTCGGCCTTCTCGATCTCCTTGCGCGTGACCACCTTGCACAAGCCGGGGACGTCCTGCATCTCGGCCTGGGGGAAGCGATCTTGCAGCCAGGCGATCTGGCGGTGGAAATACGCCGCGTGCTTGAGCTGCTCGACAGCGACCTTGCGATGCTCCTCCAGGAGCTTGATGCTGTTGCCGAGCTTGCGACGGTCGAGGTCCGCGCCCTCGATCTCGATAGCGAGCTGGCCAGCGCGAACGCTGAGCTTGTAGAGCAGGTCGACTTGCTTGACCAGGCCCTTCAGGCCCTCTGCCAGGGGATCGAACGCCTCGCGGGCCGCGTGCTGGGCCTTATTGCTGGCGGGTGGGTTGCCGCCGTACTTGGCGGCGAAGGCGTCAAGATTCTTCACCAGGGGTTTGCGGTCCGCCACGTAAGCCTCGGTCGCTTCCTTTAGCTCGGCGAAGGCGTCGGTGAATCCCTGTGCCTGATCCTTCGTGACTCCCTTCGGTTTGCCGATGTTCGCGGCGAATAGCGTGAGATCCCCGGTGATCGCCTTGCGCGTGTTCTCGAACGGCACCAGCGCGGCCTCCACCTTGGCGGACTCGGCACAGGTCTGGGCGACGTACCCCTTCACCAGGCCCAGGAAACGATCCTGCTGCCCACGATAGAGCCACACGACGGCGGTCAGGTTGGCCATCTGCTCGGGCGAGAAGTCGTAGATCTTGCGCGTGACCTTGCGGAAGATCTGGCGCGCATCCAGCATCAGCACCTGGTCGCGGCGTTCCTTGGGCTTACCCCGGTCCATGTGCCACAGCTCGCAGGGGACGGTGCGGGTGTAGAAGAAGTTGGA
>PMJE01000024.1:7097-11568 GCA_003157315.1 Myxococcales bacterium
GGCCATCACGAAATCGCACTTGCCAAAGAGATCGTGTACGTCCTCGTAGAAGGTGTTGGCCTCGCGGATATCGCCCTCCAGCCCGTGTACGGCCAGGTTCATCTTGGCCAGGCGGATGGTGGTGGCGGTCTTTTCCTGGCCGAAGAAAGTGACCCGGCCGCTGGTGTCCTGGCCCAACCGCTCGATAAAGTGGCTCGACTGCACGAACATGCCACCTGAGCCGCAAGCCGGGTCGAGCACCGTGCCGTGCTCGGGCTCGATGACGTTGACGATGGTCTGCACCAGCGAGGGCGGCGTGAAAAACTCGCCATTGTCCTGCGCCCCCTGCATCGCGAATTCCATCAGGAAGTATTCGTAGATACGGCCGAAGACATCGCCCGAGGCCGCGCGGATCTCCTCGCTGTCGAAGATGCGCAGAAGGTCTTCAAGGACATCATGATCGAAGCGCTCATAGTCGCGGGGAAGCTGGCCCTTGAGAGGCGCGAAGTCCTCCTCGATGGCGTCCATCGCCTCGACCAGGGCCTTGCCCAGGTTGGCGTCCTTGGGCAGCGCCAGCAGGTGGTCGTAGCGCGCCTTCTCGGGCAGCATCAGTGCGCGGCGCTTGAGGAAGTCGGCCTTGACCAGGGCGCGTTTGGGCATCTTCCCGGCCGCCTGGTCGGCTTTGATGGCGGCAAGGGCGGCGTCATAGCGATTGGCCGCGTGGCGGAGAAAGATGATCCCCAACGCCGGCATGCAGTATTCGCTGGAGGACAGGTTCGAGTTGGCGCGCAACTGGTCAGCGGATTCCCAGAGGCTGCGTTCGATCTTCTCGATGTCCTGAAGCTGGTTCCCGGTCATGTGTCCAATCTCGCGCGTTGGCGGTACGAAGGGAAAACCCATTGTATCCCAAGGTCCAGCCACCGTGTGCGTTTCGGCGTCGGCGCCCGCCCGGTCACCGGCGTCGCCATAGACGCGCCCGAGAGGGCTGCCTTGCAGCCCGCAGTCGCCCAGCCTGGCGGATGCGTACCTGCCGCCGTTCCCCACCAGTTCCGTGTCTTTGCGGATGCCGGTGGACAATGGGGTCAGTGTTGCCGGACCAGGCGCACTACCCGAGGACGCTTGGTTCTCATCCGATGGGACTTGGTCGGGGTGGTAGCGACGACTCGACAGTACGTGTTCCCTCGACGTTCAACGAACCAATCAGCCCGCGAAGCTGGCCTTCCAGCTTCCTGTCCACCGCAGTACGATTGCCCGCGAGCCTTGTCCAGGGAGGCAGAGTGCCCCACCCGGCCGAGACTTTCAGAAATGCGAGAGTCCAAATGGCCGATAGAGACGCAGGCACGATGGGAGAAAGCGAGTTCGGGAAGTGGTGCGCGAGCGTGGGGTTAGTAGCCAACAAGGCTGGGCAAGACGCCGGAGGCTGGGATTACTTCGTTCAATTCGGCTCGCCCGTGGTCCCCAAAGGGGTACTAACGCTCGACCACATCGAACCACCGCGATTGTGCTGCGTCCAGGTCAAGTCCACGGACAACAGGTCCGCTCCCGATATCAAGCTCAGCAACTGGCTACGGATGATCGACCCGACCCTGCCCTTTTTCGTGCTCCTTCTAAACTTCGGAGGGCAGGATTTCCCCATAGAAGCAAATCTTGTCCATATCGAAGCTCGGCAAGTAGCAAGGGCGCTCAAGCGACTGCGGGAGCTGGGCACGACCGATGCCGAGTTCCTGAACAAGCACACGATGGTAGTGCCGTGGGATGATGCTGACCGCCTGCCCACACCGAACGGCAAGGCTCTCTTGGCCGGGCTTGAGAACCATCTCGGAGCGAGCGCCAGCGACTACCTTGCCGCGAAGAAACGATGGTGTGAAGAATCCGGGTATGATCACGAGCGTTTCAAGCTTACCTTCACCACGACGGCTCCGTCGGTGGACGCTATCGAAGAGCAGATGATCGACTTCGCTCTTGGTTTGACGAAAGAGCTTCCGTGTACGGTAACTTCCATCGAGGAGATTCGTTTTGGCATTGCCGCGCCAGCAGACGACGGGAAGATTCCGCGCGATGCAAGCATCACCTTACGGGAGCCGCCGTCGATACCCGGCACCTTAGAGCTTAGCGACGAGTCGGGTCTACGCAGGGTCAGCCACCCCGTTCGTTTCTTTCACCCGCGTATCGTGTTCCCCTTTCTTCCGAAGGAACGGCTGCGATTTCGCATGACGATGGCCAACGTCGACATCGTGTTGGGCGGTCAAGACTCGCGTCCCAAGTTCCATGTTGCCCCGCTGAGCACCAGTGACGAACGTAGGCCCCTTGCAGAATGGGCTCGAACGATCCAAGCGATCAAGTTCCTAACGGAGCCAGGCCAGACGTTGACGATGGCCCTCGATGTTCTGGGCATACAGGTGAAGTGGAAGCTGTCGGGACTGCAATGCAGTCCGATTCCAGCATTCGACGTCGAAGTGATGCAGGCAGTGCTCGATGCAGCCAGCGCGCTCGATGCGCTCAAAGTCGAAGTAGACGAACCGATTTCCCTTCTCGAATTGCACCACCGTCGACATCGTCTAGCGGAAGCCGCGCTCGTGCTCCGCTCCCGTGCCACTGACGTGGTCCTGAACGGGGACGTAGCGGGCGACCCTCCAGATGGGCTAGTGGTCGGCAATCCTCTGGTGCTCGCCATCCCCATAGGTCGCATCTTGGTGGTCGTCGGAATGGCCCACTTTGGTCCCATCGTACCAGGCGAGCAGAACGGCAGCAGGAAGAAATTCCGTGTCGTGAATCCAGAAAGAAAGACGGTCTTCGTCGAGAAGATGCCGATGGTTCACGGGCAAACCTACCCCGCCGATCCGTGGGTGCAAAAGGTTGCTGCTTGGATTACCGAGCAAAAGATTGAGCTGCTTCCCGCTCCGGTGCTGCCGGATGACGACTAGACGTTCACCCCCGGCACGCGTCGTTCCCCGGCGCGCTACTCCTTTTCGATCTTCTCCAAGGTCATCGGCGCGATTCGGATGGCATCGGCCCGGGTCACATCAAGGCCGGACGCGAGAGCTTCACCGCGACGGCATCGAGTCGCGTGAGCAATTCAGGTCGAGCCGAACGGCGGTTTGTGCGGCCGGACCGGGGCGCGGGCGTACGCCTATCGCGCCGCTTTGTGCCGTCTTGACTGAAACTGGACTGGCCCTACGATGGCGCGAGAAGGCAGCAAGCAACAAGGAAGGAAGCGATGTAAACGCCATGACCAGCCCAAGGATTCGGAGAGACCGTCGGTTGTGCACTCTAAAGAAGAAGGCCGTCTATCTCCAAACGGAGATGCATCCGGTGGACGTGTTGGGTGCCTCAAGCCCAGTGGAGTGGGTTCCTGGTGCACAGAACTGCTCGGACGAGCACGACTGCCAGCTCAAGCGGGCGGACTGCCTCTGGGCGGTTGGTAGCTCGGTTTCTGCTATTGACAGGATGGCACCAGTACCGAAGGCGTAGATTTTCGCCCCCCCCCTGATCCTCAATGGCTTGGTTCCTCTCTGGTTTTGTGCGCCAAAGCCTATCTTTCGGCGGCCTCGCGCACGATGGGTCGAATACCTCCCCGGGAAACTCCCCGTTTGTGGCTGAGCAGCCGTGGCGCTCTGTGACGGTTCATGGGAGTATGGCTTGGCCAGGTGGCAAAAATACGGGGAATTTCCGAGGATGCGCTGAGCTGGAATGTGTTCGTGTCCCTTGCCAGACTCGGGATCTTGGGCGCTGCGATTCCCGAGCTGGGCTCCGGAACGGAGAACGTGGAGCTGTACCTTTGGGGCAACAGGATCGCCGACGGAAAACCCCGTTTTTGGGACAAGCTCGATAGGGTCCGAAAGACACTGGAACCAGGTGCGGCTTTTCCAACTGAGCCTGACATCATGCTCCGAGTGCCGGGCCACGCACTGGTGCTGATTGAGGCCAAGTTCGGCTCACCCAACTCAACACTGGCAGGGAAGGAGGACCGCTTTGAATCCGTCGAGGATTTCTCGGCCCGATACCCGGCCCCTGAGGGAGCCGCAGACCCACTTGCGCGAGATTGGATCGAACAACAGCAACTGGGCACGGTGCTTGAGCAGCTGTGCCGTAACGTCGCGTACGCCACGTGGCTTGCCGAGCCCAGGGAACAACCCACGGTCATCAACCTCGTCCGAGGGGAGGCCGAGCCCGACGTGGAAACGCGTCTTCGTCCCCACCTCGCCAAGAATGGTCGGGGAATCTTCCGCCGCCTCTCATGGGAGTCGTTTCACCCAGTGTTCGCAGCGCGTGGTTCGGAGGCGAGGCCCGTCGTAGACTACCTGGAGAACAAGACGATGAACCTGAGCAGGGCGTTCCGGCTGTAGCCGCCGTGACACGGCAGCTCTACCCCGTTCGCACGTGGCCGCTGGTGTCCAGGACGACACCAGCGTTTCACCAGCTGTGGATCGTGGTGGGCGCGGTGACCAAGGTGGCGCTCACAGGCGGCCCAGCGCCGTCGCAGGAAGAGATC
>PMJE01000014.1 GCA_003157315.1 Myxococcales bacterium
AAAGCCCAGGGCGGCCAAGAGCCGACCCTCGCCGCTCCAAACCAGATAGCGCATTTGGGCTCCGCTCAGCGGGCGATAACCCAAGTAATGATAGCGGGCGATTAATTCATTCCACAGTGGCGAATGCCCTCCGCCCGATACCTGCTCAAAGAGCAGCGGCTCCAGCCCTGGGAGGGCTTCTTGCACCGGCGCTCTGGGTTCGGAAGCCGAAGTGAGTGCGAAGCGGCGTTGGCCTCGGCCATTCTGACTGCGGGGTGCAGGCAGTTGGATCAAGCCGTCCTTCTCCATCCGCAGCAGGGCCACCCGCGCACTCATCTCTTTGGGCTGGCCTAAGGTGTTGAGCCAGCCCAAGTCCTGGCACACCCGGCGCGACAAGGCCACCCGGCCCAGGGCGGGCTGGAGCTGCAAGAGCTGCCGGATATGCGCCCAGTCCGACTCGCTCAACTCTCGCCCACAATAACGGCGCCCGGCCTCGGCACTCATGGCGGATGCTCCTGGGTGGTCCAGGCCGCCCGCTTCTCCGGGCTCCATTTCCAGGGCAGGAACTCGTCCAACTCGGCGGGGGCTCGGCCTCCCTGGCGTGCGCACGCCGCTAGCTACGCCTGGAAATAACGCCGCGGACAAATCCCCTGCTGCCGCAGCGTGGCCAGCAGCGTGAAACACGCGCAGGCCAGTTCACCACTCCACTGCGAGCCGCTCCCGTAGAAGTTCTTGCGCGCCACGGCCAGCGGCCGGTTGGCCCGTTCGGCGGCGTTGTTGTCCATCGGCACTTGGGGATGCTCTACAAACACCGTCAGCCCGGCCCAATGCCGGCGCAGGCTTTGCAAGAGCTTCTGCGGCTCTCCAGCCAACTGGCCCTCGGCCAGTTCCCGCTCCAAAGTCTCCTTCATCTCCTGAACCTGGCGGCGCACCTCCGCCTCCAGTGCGGCCAACGGCCCGGCCTGCCCTTGGAACCTAGCCTGGCGCCGTTGCCCATTGCGGGCAAAGAGCCCGTTGATCCGCTCCACCCATTGCCCGGCCCAACTCGCCCAGCGGGGAGTGCCTTGGCCCAAATTAATAAAATCTCGGCGCTGGTGGCTCCAGCAATAGGCCAGTTGCAGCCGCCACTCCGAGCCCAGCAACCCCAAGTAGCCCGCATACCGGTCCACGTTCACGATCCCTTCGCTCCCTTTGGCAAAGAAGTCCCGAGGCACTTGCCCCGAGCGGGTCGGCTCCAGCAGAAAGGCGGTTACCTCCGGGCTCACCACCACCCAAAACCACCACTGCTGGCGCCTCTTACCCTGCGGCAAACAAAACATCGGCCAGCGCGTCTCATCCATCTGCCAAGGTGAGCCCTCGCGGCTCTGCAACACAAACCGCCCGGCCAGCGGCTGCACCAAATCCTTAATCTTCTGCAGCCCCCCGCTGAGCGTCCCCGCCGACACCTCCAAACCATGGGCCTGGAGTTCGGCCACCGTCCGGTGCAGCGGCTGGGACCAGGCGAACTTCTTCAACAATACCTGCACCCAGAAACTCACCCCGAAGAGCCCTTTGGGAATCAGCTTGGCCGGCTTGGGTGCACTGCGAATACCCCGACCGGCAGGACAATCACAACTGGGACCATAACGGTGACGCACATGTCGATGGCGCACCAAGCCCACTTCCCATTGGATCTCCTCACTCTCCTCGGTCAGACCCGACTCGGGCCGCAGCTTGCCGCAGATCGGGCAGGTGCGTTGGGCCTCACTCAGGGTGTGATGGATGGTTTGTTCGGGCAAATCCAAACGCCGTCGCCGTTTCGGGCCTTTGCTCCCGGGCTGTTGCCCCCGGCGTCGTGGCCCGGGGCACCACTCCCCCCGCCCCCACCGGCTCCGTGCCCGGGGCCAGAGCCGGGACCGCTCCCGCTGACCCGCTCGATTCAGTCGCTCCCTCCGCTGCGCCAGCCTCGCCCTTGGCCTGGGTCGCTTCGGACTTGCGCCCAAATTGTTGCTGCTTCAGCCAGACCAACTGCCTTTTGAGCCCTTCGTTCTGTTGCACACCCCAGCCGACCAGGACCAGCAACTGCTCAATGACCTTTTCGGCGGCCAGAACCCTGGCTTTCCATTGCTGCTCGCATCGGAGCGCTCGCCCATGTTGCGCCCAATAGTAATGAGCGGCCTGCCGATCACTCCATTGTCCCAGCGGGGACTGTGGGTCGCACGGCGCGGCTACAGGCTCGTTGATACCGATCACCGCACCGACAGTAGCAAGGGAGGGGCGGTGTGTCCCGCACAAAATGAACCTATCGGCGGGATAACCGAAGTTTTACCTTCTAAGGCCTTGGAAAAAGAGGACTTGTGCTCCAGGCTCCGAGAAATGGTCATCCTTTTCCTTTCCCTGCCCCTGCCGATCCCATAACTTTCGCCGGACTGGTCGCACTATGACGAACCATCCAACGTCTCGTTCGGGCGCCGGGCGGTTCTTGCCCCGGATTGGCTCACCTGCTTATCACCTCATGCTGGCCGGCGTGGCGATCCTGATCCTGGGGCCGCTGGGCGGGATTTCCGCCGCGTTCATGAACTTCTCCATCGGGTTCTTCATCGGCGGCCAGGTGCTGGCGGGCATCCTGGGCAGCACGATCACGCTGGGCTACGGACCCGAGGGCAAACACGGCGCCAACTACATGCAGACCATGGCGGCTTCGGTCGCCGGCATGTGCGGCATGGCGGTGCTGATCCAGGCCCGCTATTGGCTCGGGCTCCCCGAGGTGCCGGCCTGGCAGCTGATCCTCTATTATACTTGCATCGGGATGTTCGGCGTCGGCCTCGGAATGGTCTATACCCCGATCCTGGTCGATCGGATGCAGCTGTCGTTTCCTTCCGGGCTCGCGGTGGCAAACATTCTCCGTGCGCTCACCGACAAGAACCTCCTGAAGAAATCCGTGGCCAAGCTCGGCGGCGGCATTTTCGCGGGCTATGCGGGAGGGCTGCTGTCGCTAAATCCGCCGGCGGCGATCGCGACGGCCGTCGAAAAGCTGGGCCTTTCCGCCTCGACGTTCGGCGCGGGGATGATCGTCGGGGCGCGGATCGCCATTCCGGCGCTGGTGGTGGCGTTGATCGGCGACATGATGAAACCCTACCTGATCAGCATCGGCTGGCTCCACGAGGGCGAGCCGTTCCGCAAGATCGGTTTCATCATCGCGCTCGGTACCATCCTCGGTGCGGCCATCGTGGACATCGGGTTGATTCTCATCCAGGCGATCCAACGGCTGCGGCAAAAGAACGCCGAGCCCGTCGCGCCCGCGGAGGATTGGAAACGGGTGAACAATTTCCGTCTCGTCCTGTGGATCTTGTTTTGGGGGGCAGGGCTGGTGGTGGTGGGCAGTCAGGTGCTGCATCAGCCGGTGTTTTTCCTGGTCGTGGCGGTGCTGCTGAGTTTCCTGTTTGTGCTGGTGAATGGCATTTCACTCGGGATTTCCGACAGCAACCCGATTTCCAGCGCATTTGTCATGACGGTCTTTATCCTTGCGTCGGTGGGGCTGAAAGATCCGGGCGTCGGGCTGATGTGCGCCTCGATCCTGCTCATCGCGTGCAGCGAGGGCGGCGACATGCAGCAGGACCGGTCGACGGGCTGGCGCCTCGGCACCAGCCGCATCGTGCAATTCCGCTACCAGGTGATCGGGATCGCCATGGGTGCGGTGCTGGCGGTGACGCTGGCGAAGGTTTTCATGAGCGCCTATCCGGTCCTGAAGGTCGACCAGTTCGGCCACCACGTCGAGGGTGCGCAGCGATGGCAGTCGGCCATGACCTACAAGTTTGTGGGCGCGCTGCGCGGTATCACGAACGCCAAGGGTTATGTGATGACGGCGTTGCGACTCGGCATCGCCATCGGTCTGGCCACCGAGGTCATGCGAAAGCTGCTCAAGGCCAACGCCGCCTACAAACGCTTCGTCCAGAGAGGCCGCATGGGATTTGCGACGGATTTTCTGGTCGATGCCGTGGTGCTGCCCAGCCCGTACGCGTCGTCGTTTGGCGGCTTCGTGGAGTTGAACACGCTCTACTGGTGGGCCGGCGGGGGCACGCTCTCGTCGCTGTTCGATACGTGGCAGGAGCGGCGCAAAGCGCGCGAACTCCGGCCGGCGAACGGCGAGATCCCATCGGATATGAGCACGATGTCGCTCATCGGCGGCGGCCTGATTGCCGGCGATTCGCTCGCAGCGCTCAGCGTGGGCGTCTACGGGCTGCTGACGACGGTGCTGTAGGAGTTTGTCGGGGCTTGGCGAAAAGTGCGGAATACATTCCTAGGTTCCGCCGCAATGCAAACCACCCCGACCGACAAACTCCTTGATCCGCCGCAGTGCGGCGGAAGATCGAAGGGAGTGCCCGGTCGTGTTTGCGGGCAGATTCGCACAAGCGATCGTGGTATCGTTTGCTGTAGCGGCGGTCTATGACCGCCGATTCAGTCAGGGACGGACGGCAGTCATAGACTGCCGCTACAGTTTTCAAACAATACCACGACCCGTTTTGCCCTGTGGCATTGACGCTGCCCGGGCGATCACGCACCTTCCCGGCCGACTCATGCCGCTTGTTGCAAAACTCATCGAAAGACTGCAGCGCCATCCGAAACGCATCGTCTTCGCGGAGGGCGCCGATCCGCGCGTGTTGCAGGCCGCCCGCCAGTGGGTGACGCGGCGCATGGGTGCGCCCATCCTGCTGGGCGACCGCCTGGCCATCAAGGAGGCGGCGACCCAGCTCTCGCTCGACACCCGGGGCATGCGCATCATCGAGCCGGAACAGAGCGAGGACTTCCGGGCGTTTGTGAAGCAGCTCGAACAGTTGCGCGTCGTGCAGAATCTCAAAATCGTCGACGCCCGCGAGGCGATGAAGGACACGAGCTACTACGCGACGATGATGCTCCTCAACGCGCAGGCCGATGCCCTCGTGGGCGGCGCCACGGTGTCGGATTCGAGTGCGCTCCGCCCCCTGTTTCAGTTGATTCCCCGGCAGGAACACGTGGAAACGGCCTCGTCGCTCATGATTCTCGATTGGGACGAAAAGAAGATCGGCACCGACGGCACGCTCTTCTTCGCCGATTGCGGCGTGATCCCCG
>PMJE01000649.1 GCA_003157315.1 Myxococcales bacterium
GTGAAGTGCGCCGAGTTGGGCGCCACCGCCCCGCCAAGCTGACCCACGGCAGCTCCCAGCTTTTTCCGCGCGCCTCGCCAGGGCCGACGTCTGCCCTCGACGCGCAAACGTCGCTGCCCTCACGTCTGCTGTCGTCGAGAAACAGCGAGACACGCACGTGCCGACGTGATCGGCGGCCTGTCGCCAAGCAGATCCGGGTCAGCAACGCCGCACTACCGAGGTCAACATCGGTGCGGCGCTATCGAATTCATCGGCCGATTTCTCCAGCACGTCCTGCCCAGCCGCTTCGTCAAGATCCGCCACTTCGGGCTGACGTCCTCGGGCAACGTCAACACCAAGCTACAATGCGCTCGTACCCTGCTGCCCGCCGTCCCCGCCGATTCTTCGAGTGCCGCCACCGACGGTCACAATGATGGCTAAGGTTCACCATCTGCCGGCACGATCAACTCCGATCTTTCCTGGCCTGCCCTACTGCTCGCGCTCACTGGCCAGGATGTCCAACTATGTCCTCGCTGCCAGCAACGCACGATTGTGCGATTGTGCGCCAATTGCTGCCGCCAGCTCGTGCCCCGCCGCAAGCAACGGGAGACACATGAACCTCTTGGGCAGCGCGATCGCCTGCGTCTTCGTGCCGCCATGGCCATCGCTCTGCCCGCTGCCGTCCGTGCCTGCTGCCGCAGGTGGTGGCTGCACGATCTACGCCTTGTTGGCGACGACAATCAGGTCAGCNNATAGCCGCCAAGCTGCCGCGCAAGCGTTTCATCCATCCCGCGTTTACGGGAATGCGAGCTCCGGAGCCGGCTCGACAGCCTCGCCGTCTCCTCCGCTCGACTCCCGCAAACGGCTACTCTTTACGGATACTTAAGCCTGGTTCAGCTCCGGCCTGCCTCACGGCAACTCGTTGAGGGCGACGTCGTCGATATAGACGGTCGCGGCGTCGCCGTCCAAGAAGAAGGCGATCCCCGCGTCGGTGTTCGTCAGCGGCATCGTGAAGTCCACGGTGAATGGCTGCTTTGTCGTGGTCAGGGAGTGCCAGGAGTACTGGTAGGTGGACCAGGCGAAGCCGTTGTTGTCGAGGTCGTGGCCGTTCTCCCAGATGCTCGTGTCGAGGGCCCGGTCGGCCGTGGCGTAGGCGTCGAACGTGAACCGGTAGTTGTGCCCCGATACGAGGTTCAGGCCGCCAGTGTACTGGAGCTGGATATTGGTCGAGGCGGTCGTGGTGGTGCTGATGACGCACTCCAGCTCTCCCCCCGAGATCGAGAAGGTCGCCACGCCCCCGTTCATCTCGTAGGTATCCCAGTTCGTCATCCCGCTGTCGAACCCACCGTTCCGGACCAGGTTGCCGCCCTTGCCGCCGCTCCCGCCGGTGCCGCCATCCCTGCCACCGATAGGAACATCCGCACGAGCGTTCGGGGCGTCTGGCACCCTGGCACCACCGCCGTCCAATCCACCGCTCGCACCGCCGCTACCTGGGGCAGCGTCCACCCCGGCACCGCCACTGCCGCCCAATCCACCGCTCACACCGCCTTCAGCAGTGCCGCCCCTTGAAGCATTCGGTTCAACACTGGGGGCGTCTTCGCCTTGGTATTCGCTGGGGTTGAGATTGTAGCAGCCTGCAATGAAAATGGCCGACAGAACCGGGGTCAGAACGGCAAATCGGGTTCGCATTGTGACTACCTCAAAGACTTAGGTTCAGGCCCATCGCCGATAGAGAAATGCGGGACTTGTCTGCGCCCCCGTCGCCGCGATCGATGAGGTATGCGACCAGGGCCGTGACCGCCAGCGCGCCGGCGCCGATCCCGCAGCCAATCGCGATCCAGTTGTCGCGGACAACTTCATCTCCAACTGCATCTCGGCTGGCCTTCACGTTCGGGTCCCCATGATACCTGAACTCGGTATTGAGGCCCTGGAAGGTCTGAAATCGATTGGCGGTGATCTTCCAGTACACGCCGGCGATGGCGCCCGCAGCAACAGCACCAGCTAGTGACGACCACATGACCATCTTCAGTGTGCGGGATCGCGGCTGAACCTGTTGCTCTGAAGTGACCGCAGCGGCCAAACCAAGTTCGGTCGGAACGGGCTTCACTGCAGGCAGGTTTTCCGGGACGGGCACAACAGCTTGCTTGACGAGAGGAATCTCCAGATCCTGTCGTCCACCTTCCGTGACATCCACTGATCGTTCGGCAGGCTCGTAGCCGTCGCGCTGAACCGTGAAGAAATGACGTCCCGCCGACAACGACAAGGGACTGGTCAGCGGCGTCTTTCCGACTTCCCTGCCATCCACCAACACGGAGGCGCCATCTGCGTTCGTGCGCAGCGCGACTTGCCCAGGCTCGGCCACCAGATTGAATTCCTCCGTGATCTCTGCCCCTGACACCAGTTGCACTGAGCGTCGCAGACCCTGGTATCCCGGCCGGGTCGCTTCGACCTCGTGGTCGCCAGGTCCCAGCATCAGGGGGCCCAACGCCGGTCCTGTGCCAAGGTCTCGTCCGTCGAGTTTGACCTTGGCGTCGGCCGGCGCGGTTCGGATGGTCAGTCGCGCCACCAGCGATTGGATCTTTTCCTCCTGCCGATCGGCCGCTTCCTTGATCTCGGGCTTGAGCTCGTGACCAAATTGTCGCCGCAATCGCGCAAGCACGTTCAGCGCGTCGGTGTAGCGCTGTACGGCCTTGTAGCAGTTGGCCAGGTTGAAAAGGCTGTTCTGTGTCGGGTAGAGCGCGACCGAGCGTTCGAAGTCAGCAGTTGCCCCGGCGAAGTCGTCCAGACGCATGAGTTCTAGCCCTGCTTCAAAAAGCTGCTTGGCTTGCTCCCTTTCACCCGCGACAGCCGACCACGAGGCGCAAGTCACTAGGATTGCCATGCAAAGCGCGCATACCTGTCTCTTCACTAGAGATCCCCCTTCGAAATCCTCGGACATCTCGGTGCCGCGGGTGCCCTTGCGCGACCATCTCTCTCGGCGGCCTTGTCAGCGCGCCTGGCTGGCAGAAGGAAGGTCCTGGTCTTGCCTGACATCGTGCGATCCCCGCGACAGGCAGGGATACTATCAGGAAAAGCCTCTTGCTTCGTGGGCTATGCCTTCTGGAGCAAAATCTATCGGGGTTTGGGAACGTATAGCAACTTGGTGGGGCCCCTCCCGGCATGCAAGCAGATTCGAGCCTACGTCCAAAACTGGGGGGTGACAGCGAGAAGGGACGTGGCGAAATTCGGTGGACCGGTTCAGCGGGTGCGGAGCTGGCCGAATTTCTGGGACGACCAGGAGTTCATGAAACAGATTGGCCTCGGCAAGTAGGCGGTTCCTTGTGCGCGCTGACGGTTGAATGCAGGCCTGCATGAAGGCGGCTGGCCAGTATCTTGCGGCGCGTGCGATTGCGCTCCTGTTCGGGCAGCAGCCTTCTTGCGCTGCTTCCCGGGGTGGAGTAACCTGCGCCCCGCCGTTTGGAATGTGACCACACTTGCCAAAGTCAAACTTGGAGGGACACGAAATGAAGAAGCTCTTTTTTGCTGCAATCACTGTTGCTGTGATGGCGTTGGCTGGCTGCGGCAGCAACGATGCCTCGTGCTCGGACAAGAGCAGTTGCGCAAACGACCCTGCGCGTACGTCAGCGGACATCACTTCCTGCCAGAATTCCTTGGCCGGGGCTTGCGGAAGCCAGTACCAGGCGATGCTGAACTGCGTAAAGTCGAATGAGAAGTGCGACTCCACGGGCAGCATGGATTTGACCGCTCTGGAAGCCTCTTGTGTGACCCAGATTTCCAACCTGACGACCTGCTGCATATCGCACCCAACGGCGGCCTGCCCTAGTCTAAGCGCACCCGCTCACTAACAAATAGCGTCGCACCGTGTTGGATAGAGCTGCCCCAGCAGCGCCGCAGTGGGGGCAGCTGCCGACTGATCGCGCTCGCCGCCGGCGCTCTGCGCCTCCCGTTTTCGAGTGGGGTTCGCCCTGCAGCGCCAGTCCCAGCCGCGAGAGTTGGACGCGGAAATTTATGCCGAGCACAGCTGCGGCATCCACAAAGGTGGGCACGTCGTCGAAGAAGGCGCAGGACTCGGGCGGGCGGCCTACCCGGCGAAGGGCGGTGCGGAAGATCTCGGGATCCGGCGTGGCCAGACCGAGATCATAGGACAGCACGTGGTGTGGTTCGCCAAGCGGTCATTCGCGCCACCGGTTTCCCGACGGTGGAGGGAGATCATACCTTCTACCCAGAATCGGCCACCCGACGGTCCCGGATGACGAGTTGGCGAAGGACAGGATGCCACAACGGCGACGTGCGCCCTGGGTGATTGT
This sequence comes from Myxococcales bacterium, assembly GCA_003157315.1. The sequence continues at coordinate 4,287 of PMJE01000649.1, forward strand.
GTTGCTTGACATCTCTTCCATGGAAGGTTTAATAATTTGACGACAAGCGCCGATATCGAACGATGCGTTAGCCGAGCCAGGGATCCAACACGACGCCCTGGGTTGTTCGATGCGGTGGGGTTACGGTTGTCGGCTATCTAAACAACAAGGATATGGAGGCAGCATGCGATCGACAGTAAATCGGATCTTGACGTACATGCCTGTGTTGTCCGCTCTAGCGCTGGCTGGTTGTGGCAGCGACTCAGACACATCGAAATTCATCGGAACCTGGCAGTTTACGTCGGGCACAGTGACCATCAACTGCCCCGGATTCGCGACCGACACGGAGAGCGTGACTGGGAACTTTACGGTCAGCAAAGGCAGCACGTCAGATTTGGTTGTGCTTGACAACCAGTGCTCCCTTAAGTTCAGCGTGAGCGGAACAACGGCCAATGCGGCGCCCGGCCAAATCTGCACGATGACTGACGCCACCGGCACCGAAGTCGACACCTTCAGCGATGCCGTGTTCAGCACCACCGACGGCGCGACCGGACACCTGAGCGCGACGCTCAACCTGGCCATGACCAGCGGCGGAGCAAGCGAAACCTGCCAAGCTACCGAGTCGGCGGACTTGCAGAAGCTCTAGGCCCGCTTCAGGAAGGCTCTCCTCACCGTGCTCAGGCGTGTGGGAGAAACAAGCCCTCTTTCCTTCATGCTCTATCACGCCATCATTTGTCCGATAACTGAAGATTGGACGAAGCCCGCTTGCGCGGCAGCTTGGCGGCCGTGCGACTCTGCCAGCATCGGAGCGGGGCGATGGACCCACGATGCCATGATGGCGAACCAGATGCGTCCGAGGGGTTGTCGGACGCCCGGCTCGTGAGTTGCGAGTCCCCATTCACAAACCCCTGCCCTGCGGTATGCTCGGCCGCATGATCAAACAACTTGTCCTTTGCACGTTAGTCCTGGTTGCTCTGGCCGGCCTTGGCTGCAAGAAGCCAGCTGGCGAGCCGCCCACACAGATTGCGCAGCCGGTGGCGGCCGCGCCCGCACCGAGCGCGCCGGCGGAAAAGCCGTCGCTGCTCAAGCTCGATGCGTTCAAAGAACAAGCGCCGGCGATGTATCGCGCCAAGTTCACCACATCGAAGGGCGACTTCGTGATCGAGGCACAAAGGGACTGGGCACCGCAAGGCGCAGATCGGTTCTTCAACCTGGTCAAGAACGGCTACTTCAACGACGCTCGCTTCTTCCGAGTCATCAAAGGCTTTATGGTGCAGTGGGGAATCCACGGTCAGGGCGAGGTTAATGCGGTTTGGCGCAACGCCAACATCCCCGACGATCCGGTCAAGCAGTCGAATAAGCGTGGCTTCATTACCTTTGCAACTGCGGGGCCCAACACGCGGACCAGCCAGGTCTTCATCAACTACGCGGACAACCGCCAACTCGACGGGATGGGCTTCGCACCCTTTGGCAAGGTGGCAAGCGGCATGGACGTCGTGGACGGCCTGTTCGGGGACTATGGGGAAGGGGCACCCCAGGGCAGAGGCCCCAACCAGGGCATGATGCAGACCGAGGGCAATGCCTACCTGGCACGTGATTTCCCCAAGCTGGACTACATCGTTGAAGCAAGCATCGTGCGCTAGTGCCGCTTGCCGTAAGTTGTGAAATGGTTTTGGGGTTCCCATGTGGACAGGCCGAGTGAACAGGTCCCAGTAGCGCCGGCCCTTGCGGTGACTCAAGCCGCTTGCTAGCGTCCTGCCATGCTGTCCCGTCTGCCGGTCGTGCTCGGGCTTGCGTCCTTGGCGTTGCTGCCCGCGCTTGCGCTTTCTGGCTGCTCATCCTCGCAGAGGCGCGACCAGAACTACGGCACGGATGCGGGGACCGACTTCCAGATCCCGGATGCGGCCGGCTTCCCCAGCCAACTTCCAGACTCGGCCGAGGTCGATGGCGGCAGCCTCGATGCGCAGGCGGCGCTGAGCACAGCCGAGGTCGCGCCGGACACAGGGTTCGAGGTCGATGGCGGCAGTTTCGATGTGCCGGCGGTGCTGAGCGCAGCCGAGGTTGCGCCGGACACAGGGCTAGATGACCTGCCCACTGATGCGTCGGTGCTGGACTTTGGCCCCGGTGTCGATTCCTAGGGTGGGGTGAGACGAATGAGTGGGCCGTCAGGCGAACGCGTCACCGAGTGGGCTGGCGGCTCGCTGAGTGAGCTCATGAGCGTGCTCTCGGCGGCAGCTCTGCCGGCCCGCATCCGCGTGTTCGCACCTGGTGCTGGCGGTGCGCAGGCCGGCGAGGTGCACCTTCTGGCCGGCGGTGTCAGCGACGCCTTTGCTGGCGATCAGCGTGGCCAGGAGGCTGTTTCGGCCCTTCAGCACGTGGCCGGCGCCCGGTTCGTGATCGACACCTGCCTGCCTGACCCGGAGACCGGTTCGCTGGCAAAACCCGGTCCCGGTGAAGGCAATCTGGCCCAACGCCCGTTGGTCGAGGTCATGCGCTATTGCGAGGAGTACGTGCTGACCTGCACCCTCGAGGTGTGGCGTGGCGAGGATCAGGCCCGCATCAGCTACCGGCGTGGCGAGTTGGTCGGAACCGTGGTGGGCGGCAGCGATGCTCCCGAACGACTTCCCGAGGTCATGGGCTGGAAGGAAGGGTTTTTCGAGATCGACCTGCCTTTGCCGGTGACGCCGCCAGTGCCCGCGCCATCTCGGCGCACAGGTACGGCAGCAGTGGTGGGTGCCAGCGCGCCGGTGCGGCCGGCCGCTGAGGAGCGCCGGCGCCGCGAGACCGACCCACTCATTTCTCTGGCCGCCATCAAGAAGAGCGAGCCAATGAGGCCCGCGGGCGCGCCGGTGCGGCCGACGGAAGAAAGCGTTCCCAAGCTGCCGCGGGTCCCCTCCCTGCCCGGGTTCAAGATTCGGGTACCTGCACCAGCCGGGACGCTCCCCACGCAGGCAGCAGGTGCGCGACCGGCCCCGTCTGGGCCAGCACCGTCACCCGTGACCGCGCCGATTCGCGCGCCCGCCCCGTC
>PMJE01000011.1 GCA_003157315.1 Myxococcales bacterium
ATCGCTCGTCTGGCCTGCGAGATCGAGATCGATCGCCTGGCTTCGCCGGTGGGCAAGCAAGACCAATACATCTCGGCCTATGGGGGCATCACCTGCTTCCAGTTCCACCGCAACGACAAGGTAGATGTGGCCCCGCTCAAGTTAAGTCCGCAGACGCTTTTCGATCTCGAGGACAACCTGGCGCTGTTCTTCACCGGGTTCGATCGCAGTGCCAACGCCATTCTGCAGGACCAAGATTCGCGCACCCGCAAAGATGAAGCGGCGGTGATCGACAACCTGCACTTCGTCAAACAGCTGGGCCTGCGCAGCCAGCGCGCGCTGGAAGCGGGGCGGTGCGCAGAACTTGGCGAGATCTTTCACGAGCACTGGGAGGTCAAGAAGCGGCGATCGGGCGCCATGTCGAACCCCAAGATCGACGCGTGGTACGCGCTGGCTCGGGCCAACGGCGCGATCGGCGGAAAACTGGTGGGTGCCGGGGGCGGGGGTTTTCTGATGTTCTACGCCGAGAATCGCCGAAAACTGGCGCGAGCGATGGCCCAGGCAGGGCTTGAGGAGCTGCGTTTCCGCTTCGATTTCGACGGGACGCGGATCTTGCTCCAATGAGATTTGCAGGGCACTCTCAGGTGGAGGCATTCTCGGTCATCTGAATGCGAGAACAAGACGCACCACCCCAAGGCGGACCACCCGGAGCCGGCGCAAGCCAAGATTCCGAGATCGAAGTTTCGGATCTCGAGCCGCTGTTCGACGACCAAGCAAGTCCGGTAGCGGATCCGAGCGCTGTGGCAATGGCCGACCCAGCTCCGGTGCTTGACCCGGCCGTCGCGGCGGCCGAGCCAGTCTCGCTTGCTGACTCGGGCGTAACGCCGCCCCTGCAGGCTGCGCCACGGCGCGGGCCGCTTCGGCAGATGGGGCCGCAGGAATTTGGGGTGCTGGCGCGGGCGACTCTCATGCTCGCTCTCTGCGGTTTCTCCCTAGCCGCCTTCGTCGCGCAGTTGCTCCGGGGCAAGTGGATTGTTGGCTTCGTGGGAGCGAACACCACTGACACGCCCATGCGGACTCGGCTTCTGATCTATGTGGCCGCTGGTGCCGGGGCAGGCATCTTGCTGGCGCTCGCCCTGTGGTCCTGGGGCCGGGCCAAGGCGCGGACCGCACGAGTGATGCGCACGGCCCGACTGCTTTCACCGATTATCCTGCTCGGTTTCGCCTATCCCTTGCTAAGGGTTGGCGAATGGGACACCTTTCCCAGGATCGCGGCGATCGCCGTGGTCGTTGTCGTGGCGGAGTTGTTGTTTCGCGCGGCCAGCACTGAACTCTTGTTCGCGCGGTTGGTGGTGGCGCGATGGATCGGCGCGGCCGCAGCAGCCTGGTCTCGCCTGCTCGATCGGGTTCGGCCTGTAATTTCGCCTGAGTTCATCCTCGTGGTGTTGGGGGCGCTCGGTTACGGGGTCTGGATGGGCATCTACACCGTCGTCAACCACCGTCACTTCGGGACCATGGCGTTTGATCTCGGGTCGTACAACAACATGTTCTACAATGCCCTGCACGGGCATCCCTTTCGCAGCACGGTGGTGTTTCGCCACGGCGCAAACTGGTTGATGTTGAGCAACCACGCCGAATTCACCATGTACGCGTTTCTGCCCTTCTACGCCTTGCACCCGGACTCGGAAACGCTGCTCGTCCTGCAAGCTGCGGCGCTGGGTAGTGGCGCGATACCCCTCTATTGCTTCGCTGCCCGGCGCATCTCGCGAAACATGGCCCTGCTGCTGGCCTTCGCCTACCTGATGTACGCGCCGATGCACCAGGCGAATTTCTACGACGTTCACTTCCAGCCCTTTGGCGTGGCCTTCACCCTCTGGGCGCTGAATTTTCTGGATGGGCGGCGTCCGCTTCTGTTTTCGTTGTTCTTCCTGTTCGCCCTCGGGTGCCGCGAGGACATCCCCATCGGGTTTATCGTAGTCGGGATCTACCTCATGCTGGCCGGACAGCGGCCGCGGCTGGGCGCGCTTCTCTTCGCCATTTCGGCCGTCTACTTCGTCGTCATCAAGTTCGTCGTGATGCCGCGCTTTGGGACGTCCTGGTACAGCGACCTGTACCGGGAACTATACCCAACCGGCGAAAATTCCTTTGGCGGCGTGGCCAAGACCTTCCTTACCAATCCAGTCTATGTGTTCAAGACACTGATCACCACCGAGAAGATGAACTTCTTCCTGCTCACCACTGTGCCGCTGGCCTTTCTGCCGCTGCGCCGTCGGTTGCTCTGGCTCAGCCTGCTGCCCGGCGCCTTGTTCACCTTGCTGACCACCGGCTATGGTCCCACCGTCGAGATCAGTTTTCAGTACGTTTGCTACAACATCCCCTTCCTGTTCTTGGCCGCGGCGATCGCGTTGTCCATGATGGGGCAGGGCAAGGCGGGGCGGATTAAGCAATGGGGAGCGGTTTGCGCGATGGCAGTCGGCACCTTGCTGGCGACCAACGTCTGGGGCGCCGCACCTCCCAGCAGCAAGTTCAAGGGTGGCTTCGCCAACATCGGAGAATTCAGGCCGCTTACCGCAGCGGACAAGCAGAAGGCGCGGGATCTGCGCGAGTTGGCCGCCATGGTGCCGAAGAAGGCTGCGCTGGCGGTCAGCGAGCAAGAGCATCCGCACGTGTCGTCGCGATTGGACTGCCTGGATTTGCGCGATGGCTACGAAGGGGCTGACTACCTCCTGTACGGGGAGAACACCGGGGGCTTCGGTTCGGACAGCGGCGCGCGCGCGCTTGCCAGCGGCGAGTTCGTGGAAATGGCCCGACGGCCTGCTTCCCGGCTGGTGCTGCTCCGCAGGCGGGGGAAGTAGGCGAAAGCGACTTCTCCGGCCCGATTGGGTGGCTCTGCTACACTCAATCCAGCATGGTTCGCTGCGCGGCTTTGGTGGTCCCGGCCGTCGTGGCCGCGAGTTTTCGCGTCGCCGCAGCGGGGCCGGCTAGCGACGCTGGCAACCCACCAGACGCGCGGTTGGAAGCAGCAGGCGCGCTGCTGGCACGTGCGCGCGTCGAGCTCGCAGCCGCGCCAGTCGGCAGTCCTGCGGCCGAGACCCAGGCGTTGCATAAGGCGGAGATCTGGCTGCGCCAGGCCCTGGCGCAGCAGCCACAAGACGTCTCTGCACTGGTCGCGCTGGGTGACGTGCTGGTTCGAGCAGGCCGCGCCGTCGAAGCGGTGACTACCCTTGAGCACGCGTGCCGGTTGGCGCGCGGGCCAGCCGAGGTCTTTCCCTGCAGCCTGGCCCTGGCGGCCGCGCGTGCCCAGGCGGGCCAGTTCTCCGAGGCCCTGCGCGAGTATGATCGCCATCTGGAAATCGCGGATCCCCGCACCCTGCCCACAGTGCACATCAAGGCGGCAGAACTGCAAATGACTCTGGGTCGGTTGCAAGACGCCGAAGCACGTTTTGGCAAGGCGCTAGGCCTGCTCGATCAAGGGCAAGGCGAGCCCGAGCGTGACAGCAAGCGTGCGCTGGCGCTCTATGGTCTGGCCGTGGCGTACGACCGTGCGGCCCGCGATCTCGACGCGCACCAAGCCATGGCACGGGCGCTCGCCCATGACCCCGGGTTCGCCTTGCTCGACGCCGCGGCTGATCCGTATTCGGGCGCGGCGCTGGTGCCCGCGGCCGAGGTCCACTACTACCGTGGGCTGGCGCTGGCGGTTTCAGGCAAGGGCGCAGAGGCGATGCAGGCATTCCAGCGCTTCCTGGCGCTTCAGCCTGACAGCCGCTGGCGGAAGCAGGCGGAGAATCATCTCCTCGCGCTTGCCGCCGCGGGCGCGGAAGAGCCGCCACACCCTCGGCGCCGCGCTCGGGTGGTGGCCGCCGCCACGGTGCAGTCCGAGGGTCCTTTGCCCGCTCCTCTGATTGATGCTGCTTGGCGCAGCCGTCCGCGCCTGCTCCAGCCTTGCATGGATGCAGTCCCTGACTCGGCACCCAACACCCTTCGCGTTTCACTGTCGCTCGAAATCGACGCTCGGGGCGTCTTGCGTCAGGTGGCGGTTGAGCTGGGCCGAGACGTGGGCTTTGGGGTTTCGCCCGCCTGGCTTGACTTCGCAGCCTGCGTTTCTCGCCGGGTGAAGTCCGGGCTGCGGGTGGCGCGGCCGACCCGGCAGGCAGTTACTTCGGCTCGGCTGGAAATTGTGCTAGCGATAGGGAGGCAGGACGCCGACCCGTGACCATGAAGCCACAGAACCGGCCTCGCTACATCGCGGTGGAAGGCCCCATCGGCGTGGGCAAGAGCAGCCTGGCCGAAATCCTGGCGGAAAGCCTGGGCGCGCGCCTGGTGCGCGAAGACCCGGGCGGCAATCCCTTTCTGGCATCCTTTTATCGCGATCCGCGGCGCTACGCCCTGTCGGCCCAGCTCTTCTTCCTTCTGCAGCGCTACGGTCAGCAGGCCGACTTGGCCCAAGGCCATCTGTTCGAGCGGGGCGGCCTAGTGGCCGATTACCTTTTCGCCAAGGATCGCCTGTTCGCCACCTTGACCCTGTCGGCTGACGAACTGGCGCTTTACGACCGTGTCTACCAGGCGCTGCGGCCGCGCGTGGTGGCGCCCGATCTGGTGGTGTACCTGCAGGCGCGCGCCGAGGTGCTGATGGCACGGGTCGAGAAGCGAGGACGGCCCGAGGAGAAACCCATCCGCCGGGAATACATGCGCGAGGTGGCCAAGGCCTACTCCGAGTTTTTCTTCGCCTACAACGACGGTCCGCTGCTCATTGTGGATGCCTCCGAGATCGATTTCGTGGGCAACGTGGATGACCGCTCGGCTTTGCTGGAGGTGATTTCGCAGACCCGCGCCGGTGTGAACCACTGGAGCCGGCGGTAGGCGACGGAGGAGCGGGGCGCGGTTCCGGCCGCTCGACCCTCCGCCAGACAGACAGAGCTTCTGTTCCTGCGACCGGATCAGACGCCTATTGGTTGGGCAGCGTTACCGTGATATGGCTGATATTGCCATCTAGGTATGGTAGCATCAGCGGTATGAAGAAGACTATGCACATCGACGAGGAACTGCTTCGGCATGCCAAGGTTGCGTGTCATGCCAATACTGACACAGACACGGTTAGGCTCGGCCTTGAGGCGCTTGTTCGGCACGCCGCCTATGAGCGGTTGCGCGCGCTTCGTGGCGCGGAGCCACGCGCTCGCGACGTGCCCCGCCGCAGGGAGTATCCGAGAAGCCGTAGGGCAGCGTGATGGTCTTAGTGGATACTTCGGTCTGGATTCGGTTCCTTGCTGGCCGTGAGCCATTTGCCAGCGGCCTTGACGAACTTCTTGGTCGCGACGAGGTGGTTGGCCACGAGATGGTTTTCGGGGAATTGCTGATCGGCGATATAGGTGGCGGAAGAAGAAATCTTCTCGAAGCTTACTCGCAGATGCACCAAGCCAACTCGGTCGCCCACCAGGAAGTAATGGAGTTTGTGCGTGAGCGACGACTATTCGGGCGAGGTGTCGGCTGGATCGACGTAAACATCCTGGCATCCGCAGTGGTCGGAGGATTTCAGATGTGGACTGCAGATCCACGCTTCTTCACGTTGGCCAATGAACTTCGGGTCGCCTACTTTCCGACCCCGTCGTAGTCTGCCCAATGCCTTGCCGTTCAGCGGCAAGCCCGCCGACCGCCTATGGGACCGGCTTGCGCATCTCCGAGATCTTGGCGCTCGAGTGCCGCGACATCGACAGCAAGGCTGGCCTCATCCACGTTCGTCACGGCAAAGGCGATCGTCCGCGCCTTGTCGTGCTTCCGCATCGCCTGCTCGGGAGCCTGCGCGAACATTGGCGCCTCACCAGACCGCAAGGACCGCTCGTGTTTCCGGGGAAAGGTCCCAGCAGGCAGACTCCAACCCCGGCGATCGTGCTTTGCTGATGGCAATGGATATTTCCGCGCATTGATCGCCAAAGGCCTGCTTGTGCCTGGCCAGGTTGCCCACCAATCGCGCCTCATCGACCCAATCGAAGTCCTCACAACCCCGACAACAAGTCCGAACCATCGCCCCGCATCTCGCATGGGCCACAAAACCATTCCACTTTGCCCATGGGGGAACAACCGCTCTCACCTCTCGAACCCGCGCTTTCGTTCAACACGACGTTTGATCCGGCCGCTCGACCCTCCGCCAGACAGACAGAGTTTCTATTCCCGCGACCGGATCAACCGCCTATTGGTTGGGCGGCCTTCTCGCGCGAAGCTCCGCAATAAGGCCAACAAGCGCGCCGAATGGAATGCCAAGAAAGGAGAGGTTCATCAGCGTCGAGATGTTCGCGGCGAGAACCCGAGCCTTTTCCGTGGCGACCGTCGCGCCTTCGCCGAGCTTGCGCGACCCGAGCAAGTATGAGGCCCCTCCGAGCAGGAGAACTGTGACGGCAAAGAGCACAACGCCGCCGAGCAACCTCAAGGCCGCAGCCTTCCGTCTCCATCGAAACAGCCCGACGAGACCACGGACGACGAGGAACGCCGATCCCGCGAGCAAGAAGCCGAGTGCTGTGCCAATTACCAGGAGCATAGGTGGTCAACGCCTCGGCGTTCAGCTGCGGGCGGCCGTCCGCGGCCGACCTTCGGGTTCAACGCCTTTATGGGCTGCCGTCGGACTATCCGCCAGCCAGCAGTTTCTGGCCCAAGATTTCCCCGGCCCGGGCAGACGCGCTGTCTGCATGGGCAGTCCAGGTGATGATGCCATCACATAGACGCGTTTCTGCTTCGTGATGAAGTCTCAACGTCCAAGTCTTGGATAGGCCGGGAAGCAACGGATCAAACCACGATGGCCCATGACGCGGCAGAACTCCCCCGCTCGGTAGTGGAGCGCCACCAAGAACGTCTTGGCGCGTGTTACGGAATCGTCGGACAACCTTACCCTCCGCCGCGGACTCGGCGTCATCTTCATCTGGCAACCACTGTGCCGGAATGTGGACGACCACTTGAACAAACCGGGCGAGGATCCGGCCGACGTTGGTGGCACATATTGATAGTGACTTCCTTACCACGCGCTTCTCGACCGGACGAAAGAACTGATCGGTGGTTCGAACAACGTCTTCCTTAGTTTCGAAGGTCATCGCGACCTCAACTAGAGGGTGGCGAGCTCGGTTGAAAATATCCGCGACGAGCCGATGTCCTATCGGTCGCGACTTGCCACCAACTCGGGCGTAGTATCGATGATCCTGCGCCTGGTGGGGTGCATCGTCGCTGTCTCCTACATCGACCAGGAAGACTCCGCGATCAGCTCCAATCTGAGAGTCTGAGATTGTTGGCCGAACCACGTACACGTTGAATCTTTGAAGGCGGTGTTCCACCAGCTCAGGCACTACGTCCTCGAGCCACTCCCGAGTTGATCGACCCTTGATGTTGAGAAGAACGCCTCCATCATCGACTCTCCATGCGTCGTCTGGGTTCTGCAGTCCGAGCACAAGTACACCACCCCCTGTATTCGCGAAGGCGGAGATAGCTTTCGATAGGCTCTCGCGAACTTGCGCTTCCACGACGCCGGGCACGGTCAAGTCGAGCGCCTTTCTCCCCTTGATCTCAAGCCAATCGAACTCCCCGAGCGGGAGGTCGTACAAGTCGCGTTCAGTCCATTCGGCAGGTGGTTTCATGGAAGCGCAAAAGGGAGCAGGTCAGCCCAACGCCTTGCCGTTCAGCTACAAGCCCGCCGCCGAGCCGGCGTCTCGATTCTACACGATGTCACTGCGGCGGGATTGCTGCAACGGCTTTATGGCGCCCTGCGAGATTTGCCTAGCAGCGCACATTCCGGCTTGAGGAGTAGACGTATCGGGTGCACTGACACGCGGTATTGGCATTGTACTTTGCGTGGGCTGCAATGTCGTTCTCGGCATAGTGGAGCGTCACCTCCCGTCGGCGCTTGAATGCCTCAACATACTTAGCGGGGAATCCTAGGGGAACATGGGCATCGATGTCGGAAAAGCCGAATCTGGCGAATGCGGAACGGCAGATGTTGAAGTCGAATCCCAGCGTACTGGAAGTCTCGACGCTGATGGTGTGCCCTCGGTCTGAAAGTAGACAAGGCTCCGAGGCGTACTGGCCGACGTAGTTGTAAACAAGGACCATCACGAATTGGCTTTCAAAGAGCTCCTTTACCATCAGCTCGAGAAAGTTGGGTTGGTCCGGTTGGGACCGAGTTACAAGGAGGAATAGCGCTCGAAGCCACCTATCGTACATCTCTTCCGAAATGCCAAGCCTACGGCAGAGTGAGGCCTGATGGGGTCGATTTCCGCGGACTAGGGCAGCCTGTGCCGCTCCATGCTTTGCTGCCGTCAGATGATGATCTGGCAACGCTCCTAGACTGTTCAACACCTTTCGGATGCAGTTCGGATTCCGCAGGAATGCAAGGAACTTGCAGACGAACAGGCTCAGCAAGTCCTCCTTCAGATCATCATGCTGGCGAGCAGCGAGCTTTCGGACGAGTGCGCGTGAATGCTCAGTAATCTGGTCCTCATATGACCGAAATTGTGCCTCTAGGTTCTTCCGGACGTCTCCGTCGATGTCGAACGAGAACAAGTCATCAACCGAAAGGTTCTTGGAGATCGGGACAGGCCTAGCAGACTCTGGCCGGAGAATGATCGCATCGCGATTACCTACCTCGAAGCGATAGATTCGCTGTTTGCGAGCCGGGAGCTGAGGATCAATAGCATTCAGGCGCTGCTCGGCCTGCGAGACGTAGTGCTGATTTCGAGTCGAGTTATCGTGCTCCATTGGTCTGGGATTATGTGCTGGGTGGCGTCCGTCGAACTTTGTACTCGACTGCAGCTTCGCCATGCGTGGCGTTTTTCGCAAGCATTGGCGGGCGGCGCACGTCACGGCGCCAAGTCGGTATTCCATCCGTCACCTCAGGCAATTTCAGGGCGTTGCCGGTTGCGGACCGTTGTCCGCCACCGGTCGGGATGGTTTCGCGCCGACCCTGTGGTGCTTGCGCCGGGGCCCTTCGGGGCGACCGCAGGTCGCCCCTACACGAGACGGTCAATGGCCCCGAGCCCACCGNNTTTGCCCGCCTGGCTGAGCGCGCTGGGGTGGACATCGTTCTGGTGGGCGACAGCCTGGGCATGGTGGTGCAAGGCCTTTCCAGCACCTTGCCGGTCACGCTCGACGAGATGGTGTACCACAGTCGCGCGGCAGCCCGGGGCGTGTCGTCGGCCCACCTGGTCGTCGACATGCCATTCATGAGCTATCAAGCCAGTGTGGAAGACGGAATGCGTGCGGCGGGTCGTTTGATGAAGGAAGGCGGCGCCCATGCGGTGAAACTGGAAGGCGGCGAGGAAGCGGCCGAGCTAGTCCGCCGCCTGGTTGCCGTCGGCATCCCGGTCATGGGTCACGTGGGCATGACGCCGCAGTCGGTGCACAAGTTCGGCGGCTTCAAGCTGCAGGGCCGTACCGAGGCGCAGGCGCGCACCATCGCGGCCGGCGCACGCGCCATTGCCGACGCTGGCGTGTATGCCATGGTTTTGGAAAGCATTCCGGCCGCCCTTGCTGCGGAAATAACCGCGGCCGTGCCTGTTCCCACCATCGGCATTGGTGCCGGGGCTTCCTGCGACGGCCAGGTGCTGGTCATGCACGACCTGCTCGGGCTGGACCCGGATTGGTCGCCGCGCTTCGCACGCCGCTATGCCGAACTGGGGCGCGCGACGGAAAAGGCTTTCGCCGACTACGCCGCCGACGTGCGCGCCGGACGGTTCCCATCGAAGAAAGAATCGTTCTCGTGAGCGACGTGCCCGTGATCGCGGATCCCGCGGCCATGAGCGCCTGGTCCGAGGCGGCGCGCGGGCGGGGCGAGCGCATAGCCCTGGTGCCGACCATGGGCGCGCTGCACCGGGGGCACTTGTCGCTTTTGGCGGAAGCTCGGCGCCGCGCCCAGAAGCTGGTGCTGTCCATCTTTGTCAATCCGATGCAATTCGGTCCCCAGGAAGATTTGGCCAAGTATCCGCGCGACTTGCCTGGCGATCTCGCCCAGGCTGCCAGCGTGGGCTGCGACCTGGCCTTCGTACCCGAGGCAGCCAGCATGTACGGCCCCGGTTTCCAGACCGCCATCGATGTTCGCGAGGTGTCGCAGGGGCTGTGTGGGGCGCGCCGGCCCGGCCATTTCGTGGGCGTGGCCACCGTGGTGTGCAAGTTCTTCAACATCGTGCGGCCGCATGTCGCGCTGTTTGGCGAGAAGGACTTCCAGCAACTCGTGGTCATCCGGCGCATGGTGACCGACCTGAACCTGCCGGTGGAAGTGGTCGGGCTGCCGACCGTGCGCGAGCCGGACGGACTGGCTCTGTCATCGCGCAACGCCTACCTTTCGCCGTCCGACCGGCAGCGGGCAGCGGCGCTTTTTGCCGGCTTGTCAGCGGCCAAGGCCCTGGTCGACAAGGGCGAGCTTCACGTATCCGTCTTGCTCGCTGCCGCGAAGTCCGAGATAGCGGCCCGGGTGGACCGCATCGACTATCTCGAAGTTCGCGCGGCCGAGGATCTCCAGCCCCTCGACCGCATCGACCGGCCCGCGGTCATGCTGGTGGCCGCCTTCGTGGGCGGAACGCGCCTAATCGACAATCTTCGGTTGAGGTAGCTAGCTGGTTCTCACAGAGAGCGCAGAGGGTGGAAGAGGCGGAGGTCGGAAGGGAAGGAGGGGTGGGCTTCTGTCCGTCCGAACCCCTTTCTTCTCTTCCGATCTCTGCGTCCTCCGTGGACTCTGTGAGAAATAGCTAACTAATCCAATGAAGTAGCATAGTTAGCTGACAACCTCGGTTCCAAGAGGAGCGAGGCGCCCAGTTTTTTCGTCCCCGGCGGTTGACTCTTCCGCGCTGGTGCATATGTTTGCGGCCTGGCAGTCGCGAGGGGCGACTGCTAATCAGCACCCGGAGGCAAGAGACGATGAAAATTCGCCCAGTACAAGATCGCATCGTGGTTCGCCGTGTGGCCGAAGAAGAGAAGACCAAGGGAGGGATCATTATTCCCGACACGGCCAAGGAGAAGCCCGCTGAGGGCGAAGTGGTGGCCGTGGGTCCCGGCAAGGCCAATGACAAGGGCGTGGTTCGTCCGCTCGAAGTGAAGAAGGGCGACCGCGTGCTGTTCGGCAAGTATAGCGGCAATGAGATCAAACTCGAAGGTGTGGAGCACATCATCCTGCGTGAGGATGAAGTGCTGGGCATCATCGAGAAGTAACGACAACCGAAAGCTAAGGAAAAGGAGAACACCCAATGGCGGCGAAGGAAATCCTCTTCGACGAGAAGGGCCGTACGCAGATTTTGATCGGCGTGAACATGCTGGCGGATGCTGTTAAGGCGACGCTGGGTCCACGCGGTCGCAATGTTGTCATCGAGAAGTCCTGGGGCTCACCCACCATCACCAAGGATGGCGTGACCGTGGCCAAGGA
>PMJE01000348.1 GCA_003157315.1 Myxococcales bacterium
AGGTTGTTGAAGTCGTGCGCGATCCCGCCGGCGAGCACGCCCAGACTCTCCAGTTTCTGGCTGTGCAGCACCTGCTGTTCCAGGCTGCGCTGCTCGGTGATGTCTTGCCCTCCCGTGAGGATCAGCGTCTGCTCGCCCAGTTCCACTCGGCGCGCCGAGAGCCGCATGATGCCGATCTTGCAGTCTTTGCGTCGAATTTCTGTTTCCAGCCCACTGATCTCCCCCTTGTGCGCAAGCTCGGCGTACATGGCCTCGCGCTGTTTCGGGTCGATCCACAATCCGATCTCGGTCGGGCTGTGCCCAACCAGCTCCGCCTCGGTGTAGCCCGCGACCTTGCAGAAGGCCTGGTTGCACCTCAGCAGACGGCCATCGGGTGAAGAAACAGTGAGCGGATCGGGTGCGAAGTTGAAGACCTTGCGGAACCGTTCCTCACTGCTGCGCAAGGCTTGCTCATGCCGTTTCTGCTCAGACACGTCGAGAAAGATCGTGGCGAAGAAGCCAGGACCAAGCGGCGCGATGCTGATCTCGAAATGGCGAGCCAGGGGCGAAAAGTAGACAGCTAGCCTCGACGCTCGACCGCCCATGGCCACGGCGGAGAATTCGGCCAGATACGGCGGCTCATGCGAGCCATAGGCTTCGGTGGCCAGCTTGCCGACCACCTGTTCCGGCTGCAGTCCCGTGCACTGCTCGAACTGCGGGTTGACGGCAAGGATGCGGTAGTTGACGGGTTTGCCAGCGGCGTCGCACACCATTTCGTGCAGGGCTAGCCCCTCCGTCATGTGGCGAAAAAGGGAACCTAGAAGCCTCTCGGTGTCGATCTGCACGTTGGGTATGTAACTGCCGTCGCCCATCCGGCCTCCGATACGACGATTTCCTCCAAGCACCCACCGCCGACGTCGTCCGCGGCATCTTACCACCACCTGCGAACAGGAGGTGGAGAAGCGTCGCCAGCGGCGGCAGCGTTGTATGCTGGGGCCATGTCCACCCTCCCGGCCAGTTGGCGCTTCGGCTCTCGCTGCGCCTTGCTATGCCTCGCCTTCACAACGGGGTGTCGGAAGCCGACGACCGAGGTGGTAGTTTTCTACGCATCCAGTTTGACTGCCGTGCTTGGCGATGCGGCCGAGAAGTTCCAGCACGACAACCCGCTCCTTCGCGTGCGGCTAGAGCCGAGTGGTTCCCAGGTTGCTGCGCGCAAGGTGGTCGAGCTGGGCATGCGTGCGGATATCGTGGCGGTGGCAGACGCCGGGATCATCGGCAAGATGATGATCCCGCGGCACGCCACCTGGAACCTGGTGTTCGCGACCAACGAGATCGTGCTGGCCCACAAGGATCACAGCAAGTTCACCGACGAGATCACGACCCAGAATTGGCCGAGCGTGCTAGGCCGCCCCGGCGTGCGTCTGGGCCGGGCTGATCCCGACACGGCACCCCTAGGGTACCTCACCCTGCTGGCCTGGCAACTCGCTGAAAAGTCAGGGAGCTACGGTGACGCCGGCGTGAACCTGGCGGCGCGGCTTTCTGGCCTGTGTGCCAAGCAGCATGTGACCCACGACGAGGCCGAACTGCTGACGCTGCTCGAAGCCCGCGCCATCGACTATGCGTTCGTCTTTCGTTCCACCGCAGAGGACCACCACCTGAAGATCACCGCGCTTCCGCCGGGACAGAATCTCTCGCAACCCGGGCTGGCCGAACAGTATGCCAGCGCCAGCGTCGAGGTCCGCATGAAGCAGGGGGAAGGCAAGGCGCGCATCATAGGCGGCCCGGTCACCTATGGCCTCACCATCCCCGCCGACGCACCCCATGCCGCCGAGGCGCGGCGTTTCGTCGCCATGCTGCTCGGCGAGGATGGCCGGCGCCTGCTTGAGAGGCGCGGCTTTCGTCCGGCCAAGCCGGTATGGTGCAGCCCATGCACTATGCTTCCCGAGGAGCTAAGCTCCTTCCTGGTAGCGAAACCGTGAAGTTGGCAACCAAGCAGACCGGGGCCGCCATCGTGGTGCTGGCGGCGATCCACATCGGGTTGGGCTTCTTGCCCCAACCGCCCTTCTCGGTGCAGATGAACTTGGTGCTGTTCTTCACCAACCTCTTCGTGTTTCACGCTGCGGCTGCGACCTTGGCCCGGCGGTCGGCCGGCGCGGTGGGGCTCTTTCTCGTCGGCTATTTCGTTCTCTTCCTGCTCGTGCTGGTGTTGCTCGGCAAGACGCCGCTCTTCATCCTGCTGGTGGTGGCCTACGCCAGCCTGTTTGCCGCGCCGGTCTTGCTGGGGTTCTTTGCCATCTTCGTGCTGTCGTTCGTGCTCCTCCAGCCGTATGCCTTCGAAACCTTCATCCCGCTGGCCCTCATCTACAGCACACTTTGGCGCGTGCGTCGAGTGACCTCGCGCTTTGCGCGTGTCTGCCTGGGCGGTGGGCTGGTGGCCTTCGGCATCGTGCTGTTCCCGCTCATTCACCTGGCGACCGAGGACTCGGTGCAGACTCTGTGGCGCACCTTCGTCCGTCCGGAGGTGCGCGAGGCCTTGTGGATGAGCCTGGTGTCGTCCACCCTGGCCACCCTGGTGGTGGGGCTGTGGGGCATTCCGCTGGCCTATGCCCTGGCCCGGGTGAACTTTCCGGGCAAGCGTTGGGTCGAGTCGCTGGTAGACGTGCCCATCCTGGTGCCGCAATCGGTGGCGGGCGTGGCGCTCATAGTATTGCTCGGCCCGGGCAGCATCCTGGGCGGGGTTCTGGAATCCCTGCACCTGCCTATTTCAGGATCGCTCATGGGCGTGGTCATCGCCCAGGTCTTCGTCGCGTCGCCCTTCTTGGTCAAGACCACCATGACCGCCTTCGAATCGGTGCCGCTGCGCTTGGAGCTGGCCTCGCGTAGCCTGGGCGCCTCGCCCGCGGCGACCTTCTGGCACATTTCGCTGCCCTTGGCCTCACGTGGGATCCTGGTCGGCGCAACCCTGGCCTGGGCCCGCGCCATCAGCGAGTTCGGCTGCATCGTCCTGTTTGCCAGCTCGCCGGTCACCGCGCCGGTGCTGGTGCATACCGAGTTTCTGCGCGCAGGCGTTTCGGAGAGTCGACCCATCGCCGTGCTGCTGCTCGTGATCTGTCTGTGGGTGTTTGTTGTTCTGCAATTCGGGCAGTCCCTCATGCCCTTTGCCTTGCGCGGGCCGCGCCGGGAGCGTCGTCCATGATCGAAGTCCAGCACCTGGGCTGCCATTTTGGCGATTTCGCCCTCAACGATGTGTCTCTGCGCATCGGCAAGGGGGAGTACTGGGCGCTACTCGGCCCCAGCGGCTGCGGCAAGTCGGTGCTGCTGCAGACTATTGCCGGCTTCTTTCCGCCCACGGCTGGCCGGATTTTGGTCGACGGTCGCGACATCACGGCGCAGGCGCCTGAGCAGCGCAATATCGGCCTCGTGTTCCAGCAGGCGGCGCTGTTTCCGCACCTGTCCGTGCGTGGCAACATCGAATATGGCCTGCGCGCCCGCCGGGTGCCTGCAGCCGAAGGGCGTCGAACCGTCGACGAATTGGTCGAGCGTCTGGGACTGGCCGCGGTGCTGGCCCGGCCGGTCGCCACCCTGAGCGGCGGTGAAGCGCAGCGGGTGGCTATCGCGCGCGCGCTGGCCGTGCGGCCGGTGCTTCTCTTGCTGGATGAGCCGCTCAGCTCGCTCGACCACAATGCAAGGCTGGAGCTGCAAGCCGAGCTGGCACGCTGGCACAAGGAGCTTGATCTGACCACGCTGCACGTGACCCACAGCCGCGACGAGGCAGCCGCGCTGGGCGATTTTCTGGCCGTGATGCTGGGCGGACGCATTGTCCAGACTGGCACTTTGGTCGAATTGCGCGCGAGGCCGCGCTGTCCCTTCGTAGCGCGCTTTCTCGGGCTGGAGCTATCGGCGACGGTTTTGCGGCCGCCCTGCGCTGCAGCTTGCCTTGACCAGCCGGGATGTTGTCCCTGCGAGGCAATCGACGAAAAAGCGGAGGGCTAGTGGCGATCTTCGCCCGCGAACCCACTGACGCGGCTCGGGCGTGTCAGACTTCTCGGCAGTTCGTCCGTTTGTGACGCCACATGCAGCCTGAACGTCTCCCGCTTGGCAAGGTCTTCGACGTCCCCTTCCTGTCGCTTGACGGGACCAGCGTGGAGATGGCGTCGCTCATCTTTCTCTTCCTGGTGGTAATCGGCATCAGTGCGGTCAAACGCCGACGCCAGCTCATCCGTCGTTTCGTGCAGTTAGGGTCGTTCCTGGTCTTCTACTACGTCGTCTACTCGTGCCTGGGTGTGTTCGGTCTGATTCGCAACGGTCTTTATGGGATGACTTTGCTTGGCTCGGCATATTCCGAGTCGTTCTACTGGCTGGCGCTTCCGGTCGTGATCATCTCGGTCACGCTGCTGCACGGAACTGTCTTCTGCGGCTGGATATGCCCCACCGGAAGCGTGCAGGATCTTGCCGGCTGGCTGCGCAAGCGATTTCCCCGTCGCAAACAGCGGCTCACTCGCGGCAAGCTCATCGGGTTGGCGGTTTTCATTGTGGGTTTCCTCGTGCTGTTGGTTTGGCTGGGGTCAAAGAAGCAGTTGCTCATCGAGGACTCCAGCGTGCACTGGGCGGCCATGCTCATCCTGCTCTGCTACTTGGTGCTCATCGGCGTGATCGATGACCTTCCCTCGCGCAAGTTGCGTCTCTTCAGCCTGGCGGCGATCTTTTTTACTGCCGTGTCGCACCTGGTGGTGACCTCGCCGGTGCACTTCGCATTCACCGCGCGCGACGACAAAGCGTCCGCGCTCACCACGCTGGTGATCCTGGTGTCGGCGCTTTTCGTGCTGCGTCCCTGGTGCCGGTATCTCTGTCCCTGGGGCTACCTGATGGGCTTTCTGCACCGCTTTTCGCGCCTGCGCATCCAGCAAGTGCCTGGCCGGTGTACGGAATGCGGCGTGTGCAGGACGACCTGCGACGTGGCCGCCATCAGGAATGGCGTGGTTCGCTTGGACCAGTGCCAGTTCTGTTACTCCTGCGTGGATTCTTGCCCCAACGGCGGGTTGCGCGTGGTCGATATGTGGAGTCAGCAAGCCGAGAAGTCTGCGCTTCCGGCAAAGAAGGCAGAGGATCCCGCGTGAGGGTTGCCGGCAGGTCCGTTCTGGGTGGGGCAACCCTCGCGGTCGTCTTGTCGCTCGCTCCGGGCCGCGTCCAAGCTTGCGCTTTGTGGTCGCAGAGCCGCTGTGACGCCCAGAACACAGCGGCCATCGAGATCGACGCGCCGGCGAGCGAGCTACCCCGGGCCTGGAGTTTCGACGGCAGCGGCCGAGTGTGGGGCTACGAGCCAGGCATGACCGTGTGGTCGTCGCCGGCCTTGGCTTCGGTCGAGGGGCGGGCTCTGCTGGCCGTGGGCAACTACGACCACAACCTTTACGCGCTCGACGCCGCCACGGGCGAGCGGCTGTGGACTTTCACCACCGGCGGGCCGGTGTACGCCGCGCCGGTATTCTTCCGCGAGGGCGACCGCATGCTTCTGCTTGCGGCTTCGACCGATCGCCTAGTCTACGCGATCGACGCGAGCAACGGTCGGCAGGTATGGGTTCATTCGGTCGAGGACTACCGGCCCACCTTGGGCGGCGCTCGCCTGGCTGCGCCTTGCGTGGGTGGAACCGGGGACACCGACAACGCAGTTTTCGTGGCCTACTGGGTTTGGGATCGCTCCCTGGCCAACAGTCTACAGAAGAGCGGCGTGCTGGCTCTGGGTTTGGCCGACGGCAAGCCACTGTGGCGCCAGGAGTTGGGAGACAACGATCTCAGTGCGCCCATATTCGTGCGCACGGCCGGTCACGGGCGGCTTTTTCTCGGCTCGGCCAACGGCAATGTGTACTCGATTGACGCCGCGACCGGCGCCGTGCAGTGGAAGAAGACCGAGCTCGACGCGGTTCGCAGCCCGCCGGCATTCTTCATATCGCCATCTGGCCCGCTTCTGGTAACGGGTTCGAAGTACGGCACGGTACGTGGCCTCGACGCAACCACTGGCGTTGAGCGCTGGAACTACAAGACCGGCGATCGCATCACCGGCTCGCCGGCCATTCTGACCGAGCGGGGTGGGGCGCGCGCATTCGTCGGTTCCTACGATCGCTTCTTGTACGCGCTCAACGCCGCGGACGGCTCGCTTATCTGGCGCTACGCCGCCCGCGGTGGTCTGTACTCGTCGCCCGCTCTGGTGGACTCGGGCGGAGAATCAATGGCACTTGTCCTGGGCTGGGACAACGTGTTGCACGCCGCTGCGCTCGGCAGCGGCGCGCCTCTCTTCACCGCCTTTACCGGCCGGCCGCTGTGGAACGTCGCCGGGATGGACGACAGCAACTGGTCGTCACCCGTGGCAGGACGTATCCGCGATCGCTGGATGGCCTTTGTGGGCAGCTACGACGGCACCCTGCGCGCTCTGCCGCTTGGGGAGGCCGACCGTGCAGCGCCAGCCTTGCACTCCAATCGCTGGTTCTGGCTGTCCTTCCCCTTGGTGCTGATTCCCTTCCTGGCGCTGGCCATTGGGCTTACCCGCCGCGAACGACGACGGCAGGGTGCCCGAGCTATTCCAATTCGTTGACCACGATCGGCTGGACACTGCCAGTCGGGTCTCCGGCCGAGTTGACTGCTACTTGCGCCTTCTGCGCACCACAAACCAAGCCACGAACACGAGCAGGGGAACCGCAAGATACGCCAAGTAGTGCAGTCGCGAGGGCGCCGGCCGCAGGCTCCCCTTGCCCAGCCGGATCATGCCGCGGTCTTCGAGGATCTCGCGCTTTTCAGTATTGATTCTCAACTCGAAGTCGACCAGGTGCGCGCCTGCCACGGAAGTGGAGAAGAAGAGGGGATGGTCTCCCTCGCGTGCGTCGGATGTGCGAATGAAGGTCAGGGTGAAGTCGGCCAGTTGGCCGGGCTCCAGGCTGGGCAACTGCGCGGGCGCGACATCGACTCTACACGCCGGGCTGTTTCCGGAGAGGACGAAGTTGTCCATGGGCCGTGTCGAAGTGTTCATCAGCGTGACCCTGGCCTGACTGATGAGCCCGCGCAGTCGCGCCAGCATGGGGCCGTTAACCGAGAGACCGGCCTTCTCCGTTGTGTCCACTGCTGCGAGCTCCATCGCTGTGCGTCCCTGGGGCGTGCGGATGCGGATATCCGCGCCGCGGTCGATCAGGGCTTTGGCCACGATGCTCTGTCGGGCGGTATGAAGGGGTGTCCTGCCCCGATCGTCGAGCAGGTTGACTTGTGCGCCGGCCGCGACGAGCACGGCGACCACCTTGTCATCGCCGGCTACGTGCAATGGGGTCATTCCGTACGCGTTGCGTGCATCGGTACGAGCCCCGCGGCGGGTGAGGAGGCCCGCCACCTCGGCGTGGCTCTTCATGGTTGCCCAGTGGAGCGGCGTCATGTCAAAACGCGCGCGGGCGTTTGGGTCAGCGCCTCGGTCAAGCAAAATGGACGCAATGTCTGTCTGCCCGTGCGCTGCTGCGAAGTGCAGAGGTGTCCAGTCAGAGGCATCTTTTCCGTCGACCTGCGCGCCTCCTGCCAGGAGAGAGCGCACGGCATCAACATGCCCAGCAGCCGCAGCTTGCGTCAAGTCTGGCGATGTGACTACCGCGCTGTCCGTCGTGGCCGCGCGGCCTGGTGTCGCTGCATGTAGGAGAGAAAATGTGGCCAGACCAATAAATGAGCCGGCTTTCGCGCATCGTCGCACTACAATACTGTCAAGTGTAGCTGACATCGACCGTCCTAGCGACATGTAGTTTGAGCAAGACGACCGGAAAGCCACCCACTTTTGATGGAGTCATCAGCATGAGTATGCGCGCGAAGTTCCTGCTAGGGATGTTCTTGACCATTTCCCTGCTGCCTCTGGAGGCCCGTGCCCACTTCTGCGATGATCTCTGGGCGGGGAGTTACGACCTCGTGGTTCGGCCCGAGACAGACACCGTCACGCTGCCGGCGTCGGGCGTGCTGGGCTCTGGCACGGCCACGATGAACATTACGGTCCAGAACAACACGGGCTTTGCGCTGATCAATTTTGCGCTGACGGCCAAGATCGGCACCACCGCGATTACCGCGACCCGCCAGGCAGGGAAGATAGCGGGGACCACCCTGCATCCTGGCGAGAGGGCGCAGTACGCCCTGGCGGTTACCGGAACCGCGGGCGGGTCTGTCAAGATCCAGGACATCAGCTTCTTCGTCAAGTTCGGTAATTCGAGCGAGACCCAATGCTACCCGACCAAGGGGGCACAGCCGGTGATGGTGAAGACGAAAGCTGGGACGCTCTATCCTACGGGTACCCCGGCGGGTCTCGCCACTGCTGTCGACCCCGGATCAGTCAACGGCCCAGGAACTTGCACGGGTGAAATGGACCAATCACGGGCCATGCAGTACGGCCCCCAGGCCGACTACATCAACATCGACACCGGCCTGAACAGTTTGATGACGTACTACTGCGCGGGCCGGGGTTCTTGGGACTCGGGCAGCGATGCGATCATTGCAGGGGCTTGCACCGGCACAGCCATCGACTGTACCAAGGCGACTCGCTCATTGAGCGCAGGCGCGGGGACAAAGTATGACTACGCCCACCTCTGGGGTGCCCTGGAACTGGCTGTGCGGAAGAGCGCCCTGGGAGCCACCCGCCTCGCCACTTTGCGGCTGGGGCTGCAGTGTGGGGCCGGCGACGCGAACACCGGTTTCGCAGGCTTTGCCATGATGATGCTCGGATACCTGGGCGACGATGCTACGGCGCATACCTTCCTTGTGGGGAAGGCCGGCGGGACAGGTGACTTGGCCACGATCGCCAAGGCGGCGCTGCTGCTGATGGGCGAGGCAGCCGACAAGACGACATACGAAGCCGCTGTCACGGCTGGGCTCACCGGCGACACTTTCGTATCTACGGCGTGCGCGGCTGCGCTGGGCATCGTGGAGAACGACGACGCGCACGTGACTTCGGTCATAGTGTCCGCGGCAAAGTGGAACGAGCCCGACAGCAGCAGTGAAAATGGCCAGGGATTCTACGCAGCACACTTGCTGGCACTCGTGGCCTGGGATCGCCGTGGCTGGGCGGCAAGTGCAGGAGACACAGGGACTGTGAGCTTCTACGAGAGCGGGACCTCGACCGGCGGTACCCCCGGGACAGGTGGAAGTGTCGGCAGTGGTGGAAGTACGGGCGCTGGCGGGGCCGCGGGCACCGGCGGTATCGTCGCTACGGGCGGAAAGGCTACTACTGCCAGCGGCGGGAGCGCCGGAACGGCCACGAGCGGGACCACAAGCGCGGGCGGTATCATAGCGACGGGCGGAAAGACTGTGACTGCCGCCAGCGGCGGGAGCGCCGGGACGGCCACGGGCGGGACCGCGAGCGCGGGCGGTATCATAGCCACGGGTGGAAAGAGTGGGACTGCCAGCGGTGGCAGAACGGGAACGCCCAGCGGTGGGAGTATCACCACGGGCGGCAGCACTGGAACACTCACTGGCGGAACTACTGGCTCTGGGACGGGCGGAAGCACGAGTAGCGGCACTGGCGGCAGTGCGAGCGGGGGCAAAGAGGCTGGCACTGGCGGGGGCACCGGCGCAGGCGCGGGTGGCCAGAACGGAAGTGGTGGGTCGTCAGGTAGCGTATCCGCCAACAGCGGATCCGCTGGCGGATGTGGTTACGCTGGCCGCGCGCCCATTTCGCTGGGCTTCCTCCTGGCGGGCGTTGGACTAGTTCTCGCTCTGCGCCGTCGCCGCCGCTAGGTCAGATGGACTGTCGCAGTTCACCCGCCGCCTGGACGATGGACAGGCGGCGGAAGCCAGTCCCCAAGTATCTGGGGCCGCTGCGGGATCACCGCTTGACTTGTGGCCTGACTGCGCGGCATACCTTCGCCCTCGACAACACTGCGCCCGTAGCTCAACTGGATAGAGCATCGGCCTACGAAGCCGGGGGTCGCCTGTTCGAATCAGGCCGGGCGCGCAGCGCTTGATATGGGAACTACGGTTGGCCTGGAACCAGCGTGATCCTGGTGATCTCAGCGCGTGTCCCCAGGCGCATGGGCGGTCCCCAGTATCCAGTTCCCGGGCTGACGTAGATCTGCGTCCCGCCCACGTGATGGAGCCCTTCCACAAAAGGCTGCTGCAAGCGGACCAGGTAGGTGAACGGCCAGATCTGCCCGCCGTGGTTGTGGCCGGACAGCACTAGCCCGACTCCGGCCTGCGCGGCTTTGTGGATGGCTCGCGGTTGGTGTGAAAGCAGGATCACCGGGCGAGCCGGATCATGTCCAGCCAGGGCGCGGGCAATGTCCGGCCCGCCGTCTGGCTCGATGCTGCGGCCGTTCCAGTCCTCGATGCCAGCAAGTTCCCAGCCTCCGCCCTTTTCGGCGTCGATGACGACATGCTCGTTTCTCAGCATGCGGATGCCCAAACGCCGAAACTCGGGCAGCCACTCGCGCAGCCCCGAGTAGTATTCATGGTTGCCCGTGACCCCGAAGACGCCCAGGCGTGCCCGCAGACCAGCCAGGGGGAGCGTATCTTCGCGGTCCGACCCGGATCGGCCATCGACCAAGTCTCCTGTGATAACGATGAGGTCTGGGGCAAGGGCATTGGTGCGGCGGACGATGTCGTCGGCGAAGCTGCGACGCTTGGTCGCTCCGATGTGCAGGTCAGTCAGTTGGACGATTGTGGTTCCCGACAGGGCCGGTGGGAGCCCGGGGAGCGCAATGCGAAGCTCCTTCACCACTGGGTCGCGCAACCCTTGGAAGACCGAATAGGCCCCTGCCACAGCGGTGACCGCAACCACGGTGATCGCCACCACGCGGGCCAGCAGGAGTCGTGGGGCTGGACCAAGTTGCGGAATGGCGGGCACGGCCCTGCCGAGGACGAAGAACAGCCTGAACACCTCGGTCGCCAGCAGGGATGCGAAGAGGAGCAGCATCAAGCCTATCCAGATGTACCCAGGCCATGAGGCAAGGGCGGCCCACGGGCGCGGCATCAGTCGAGGCGCCACGAGTGACACCGGCACCGAGCAGGCGAGAGCAATGCAAGCCACGGTTGCCCATGTTCGGTAGGGCGCGGGCATTTGTGTTTCGCGCACCAGCCGCACCCAGAAATAGGAATGAACGCCGGCCAGGATGGCGAGCGCGAAAAGAAAGAAGGTGATGAACCGGTAGAGCAGAGGCGGGCCCTCCCAACCTAGTGTCTCAGTGCAGCATTGGAGAAGCAGGCGACCGGAACCGTCCACGCAGTCGTGCAGGGGTGGGCTGCTCGTGAGAATCGACCGAGCAGTTCAAGGTCACCGTCATGTGGAGGGTTCTACTTAGCACGTGAGGCGCTTACTCCGCTGAGGATATGAGACTACGAACACGACACGACTGTGGCACCAATGTCGCGGTCGCGATGGATCTTCGTGCACCCTCACCGGAAGAACGTTGAGAAATCGCGGACAACCGGCTGCTTCAGGCCCACGCGAGTTGGTACGCGTGGTGCATTGTTCGGAGGTCGCATGAACCCGGCCGTCTCTCTCCTGGTGACAGATACTTCGACTCGCGAGGTGAGCGTCTGTCCAGCCTTGGGTGTTCTTCGCAGTTCGCGCTGGTTTTGTGGGTTCTCGGCCTCTGCGCTTGCTCAGCTCGCGGCAAGCGCGTCTATCAATTCCTTTTCCCCAGGCCAGCAAGTTGCGCTGGAAGGTCGCTGGCTTGGGGCTGTGACATTGGTTGTGCGAGGTTGCATCTGTGCCGTGCGCAGGACTGACGGTCCACGCGAGTTGACTCTGGAGACGTTCCGGGCTGGCGACCTTCTCATTGATGCGCTGGTCAATCCTGACAACGATCTGGCCAACGATAGCTTGGTCGCTGCCGAAACTAGCGTGTTGCTTCTGTTGCCAAGGGAGGATTTCTTGGCTGTGATCCGCACCTCTCCGGAGGTTGCTTTGACCGTTGCGCGTGATTTTCAGCGGCGCTTGAGCAAGGTCAAGGCGCTCGCTTGGGGACTTGCGACAACTGACGTGGAGGGCCGGCTCTATCGCTTGCTTCTCACTCTGGCCCGCGACGAGGGCGAGGTTGGCGCAGAGGGAACTACTATCGCGCATTTCCCCACGCAGCGGGACTTGGCTGGCCGAATCGGCGCGTGTCGCGAAACCGTTTCTCGCATTGTGGCCGACTTGGCCCGGCAGGGGCTTCTCACGTTGCGTGGGCGGCGCCTGACCCTCATGCCGGGTTTTTTCGCCTTGGCGCGGGTCGCTGGATAGCCAGGCCACACATCAGGGCTTGCGGTCATTTCTCGCGCGGCTAGCCTCGGGTGGTCGAAAACTGTTGAAGCTCCGCCCGGAATTGACGCTATACCCACCGGGTGTGACAATCCGTCGAGCCTTGAACCCACCGCCGACTGGAGCATCCCCCGGGCTGGCTTCGCCAGCCGCGGACTCGTCTGTCCTGCGCGTGCATGAGGACACTGGGCCTGCGGTTCGGCAGGCGGACCTTCGCACATCAATCCGGCCCACCGTGGCGGAGATCGATTTGGGTGCCCTTTGTCGCAATCTCGCGCGCATGCGCGCCATCGTGGGTCCGAAGGTGGCCATCTACGGCGTGGTCAAGGCGGACGCCTATGGACATGGTGCTGTGGCAGTGGCCGGTGCGCTTGCACCGTTGGTCGATGCGCTTGCGGTTTCCTTGGTTGAAGAGGGTCTTGAGCTGCGCGGCGCCGGCATCACCTGTCCGATCTTGGTGCTGGGTGCCTACTACGGCAGCACTCAGTCCGAGGTGCTGGAAGAAGGCCTCACGCCGGTCATCTACGACATCGGTGAGTTGCAGCGGTTCGGCAGCGCGCCTCGGCGGCGAAGGCCGAAGCGCCGCGAGCTCTTGCCGGGAAGCGGGCTGCAACCGCGCTGGCCTGTGCACGTGAAGATCGACACGGGTATGAACCGACTGGGCATCCAGCCGCAGGCGCTGCCTGGGTTCCTTGAGCTTGTGGCGCGCTACCCGCACCTAGAACTGACCGGGGTGTGCACGCACTTCGCATCGGCGGACTTGCAACGTGCCAGTGCCACGCGCGAGCAGATTGCTCGTTTCCAAAGCTGCCTTCGGGATGCGGCTGCTCGCGGGATGATTCCCGAGGTCGTGCACGCGGCCAACAGCGCTGCGGCGGTGCGCTTTCCCGAGGCGCGCTACCGCGCTATCCGGCCCGGGCTTGCACTTTACGGGGCCATGCCCTCCGCGGTGGTGGCTCGTCCCGAGCTGGAGCCTGTGCTTGCTCTGCGCACCAAGATCATGGCGTTGCACGAAGTGGCGGCCGGGCAGGGCGTGAGCTACGGCGGGCTATGGCGTCCGGCGCGCAAGGCGCGCGTGGCCACCCTGCCCATTGGCTACGCCGATGGCTATCCCAGGCACATTCGCGGTGCCCAGGTTCTCATCCGGGGCCTCCGCGCGCCCGTGGTCGGCGCCGTGTGCATGGACATGATGATGGTCGACGTGAGCCGTGTGCCGGGCGCGTCGGTGGGCGATCCTGTCACTCTCATCGGGTGCGATGCCGGGGCGGCCATCACGGTCGACCAGGTCGCCGGTTGGGCCGACACCGCCAGCTACGAGATCTTCTGTGGAATTTCCAAGCGGGTTCCGCGCATCTACCGGACCTCCGAAGCGGAAGCCCGGCCATGAGCGACGCTTCGGCTTCTCCAACCAACCCGGGCAACGACGCCGGAGAGATGACGACCGCGAATGTGGTTCGCCTGGTGGGCCGAGTCTTCGCGCCCTTGCTGGGGGCGGTGGCGATCTTCGGCCAGCATATGATCCTGCTGGGACGAGCCTTCACCTGGTTGTTTCGGCGGCCGGTCCGGCTGCGCCTCTACCTCGAGCAGATGGAATTCATCGGGGTGGGCTCGATGCCCATCATCATGCTGGTTGGTTTCTTCAGCGGAGCGGTGACGGCCCTGCAGGCCATCATGGCACTGGCCATGTTCGACCAGGAGCGCTGGGTCGGCTATGGGGTGGGGGTTTCCCTAGCCCGCGAACTGGCGCCTGTGTTCACCGCTCTCATGATCACGGCGCGGGCCGGGTCGGCCATGGCAACCGAGCTGGGTTCCATGCGCATCACCGAGCAGATCGATGCGCTCACGACCTTCGCGGTGAACCCGGTGCACTACTTGGTCACGCCCCGGCTGGTCGCGGCGATCCTGATGTTGCCGATCATGACCATGGTCTTCAACGTGCTCGGCTTGCTGGGTGCCTACATCATCTCGATCCTGGTTTATCAGATCGATTTTGGGCAGGTGCTGGAGCTGTTCCGCCATTGGGTCGATCCTCTCGACTACGTGCAAGGGCTCATCAAGTCGGTGATCTTTGCCGTGGCCATGGCGCTGGCCGCCTGCTACCAGGGATTCAACGTTCGCGGCGGGGCCAAAGAAGTGGGCCGCGCCACCACCGCTGCAGTCGTGTCCAGCTCGGTCTCAGTTTTGATCCTCGACTACTTCCTGATCGAGATCATGCACGTGATCTGGCCCCCGCATGGAATGTAGATGACCGAGGACGTCTCCACCCGTGACGATCGCTGGCAGATCCGGATTCGCGGTCTGCACAAGAGCTTCGGCGCGCAGCAGGTTCTGCGCGGGATCGACCTCGACTTCGAGCGGGGCAAGACCAACATCGTCATTGGTGGCTCCGGGCAGGGCAAGTCGGTGCTGATGAAGCACCTGATGGGCCTGCTGCAACCTGACAGCGGCCAGATCTACGTGGACGGCGAGGACATCGTCGGCCTTGGCGACGTGGCGATCGCGAAGGTGCAGCGCAAGTTCGGCATGGTCTTCCAGTACGCCGCGCTCTTCGACTCGCTCAATGTGGTCGAGAACATCGCCTTTCCGCTCATCGAACGGTACCGCCTGCCGAGGAGCGAGATCATGGAGCGGGTGCGAGACTTGCTCCGGCGCCTGGACTTGGACAATGTGCCGGGGGTCGAACAGAAGTTCCCAGCCGAGCTGTCTGGTGGTATGCGAAAGCGTGTGGGCCTGGCGCGCGCACTTGTCGACCGGCCCGAGATTCTGCTCTACGATGAACCCACCACCGGCCTGGACCCGATTGCCACCCAGAATGTCGATGAAATGATTAGGCGCACTGCACACGATTTCGGGGTCACATCCGTGGTGATCTCACACGACATGGCGTCGACCTTTCGCATCGCCGACCGCATCGCCATGCTTTACGAGGGCAAGATCATCGCCTG
>PMJE01000241.1 GCA_003157315.1 Myxococcales bacterium
CTCGTTGGCCTTGCGGCCCGCGCCCGTGGTTCCGCTCTTGGCGTCGATGATCGCCGAATCCGATTCCATGAAACCCGCGCGCAGCAGTGGCAACACGGCCATCACCGCGGCCGTGGCATAGCAGCCCGGATTGGAAACCAGCTTCGCCGCGCGCAATTTCTCAACGTTGTTGATGGCCTCAGGCATGCTGTACACGGCTTGCGCAAGCAGTTCCGGCGCGGGATGGGTGAAGCCGTACCACTGCGGGAACTGTTCGGCGGCCAGCCGGAACCCGCCCGACAGATCTACCACCCTCACGCCGGTAGCCAGCGCACGCGGCGCCAGCGCGACCGAAACCTCGGCCGGCGTGCACAGGAAAACCACGTCCATCTCGCCCAAATAGGCCTGGCCCTGCTCGTGTGAAAAACAGGTCAAGTCCGCGGCGGGCCCCGCGATGGCAATGTGGGCACCCAGGCGCTTGCCTGCCCACTTGTCGCTGGTCACCAGCCCGATGGAGAAGTGCGGATGGCCGGCCAGAATGCGCGCCAGCTCCATCCCTGAATAGCCAGAGACGCCGACAATGCCGGCCCGCTTTGGGGAAAGGTCAACCGGGGTGTTGCTCATGGGTGCAACTAATCATACTCGATGCGTTCGGATCAACCGGTGTGCCCAAAACCACCCTCGCCGCGCTTGCTGCTTGACAGTTCGGCCACTTCTTCCACCGCGCCCTGGATGACCGGCGCGATCACCATCTGCGCCACACGATCGCCGGGCTGGACGACAACTGGATCCTTCCCGAGATTGACCAGCAAGACCACCACCTCACCGCGATAGTCGCTGTCGATGGTTCCCGGCGCGTTCACCACGGTCAGCCCCGACCGCCAGGCCAAGCCCGAACGTGGGCGCACCTGCGCCTCGTAGCCAGGCGGCAGCTCCATGGCCCACCCAGTGGGAATCCCCACCCGCTCGCCCGCAGCCACGCTCACTGGCCCGTCGGCAGCGGACGCCAGGTCCATGCCGGCCGAGCCCGGTGTCATGTAGTGGGGGAGCACAGCGGTCGGGCGAAGCCGGAGGAAACGGACCGGGACCGTGCAGGGAGCGGAGGGAGGAGATGTCACGGGGGAAGGATTGTACTCGACACGAGAAAGATCGGGTGGAGAAAATCGACGCGCCCTGCTATTGCCCAACCGTGAGCGTGGTGACCAGGCCCAAGTGGTCCGAGGGAAGCAATCCGCCGGCGGTGCGCGCGCTGGCATCCAGCCCCACCAAACTGCCAGCTTCGGGCCGCACCTTGCCGCGATAGAGAACCAAGTCAATCCGTTCCGTCGGCGTGAGCGCGGCGGCGTTGATGTCGGTGCAACAGGTGAAGCCGGGATCGGTTGTATTCAGCTTGGGCCAGGCATCGCTGAACGTCTGCGTGACCGTGTGATAGGTAGTGGTGGTCGAACCGTCGGCGGCACTGTTGAAGTCGCCCGCGAGGATCACCTGGCCAGACACCGGCGCCAGTGCGTCGAACAAGTTCTGCGCTTGGCCTTGCTGCACACTCGCGAAACCTTCCACCTCCAGGTGGGTGTTCACAAAGGTGAAGGCCACGCCGTCTGCCAGCAAGTCCACCGCACCAAAGCCGCGGGTCAGCGTGATGGCGATACCGCTTCCCAAACCGGCCACGGGAACCCTGAATGAACTCGCAAAATCCTGGCCGCGCGGGTTGCTGGCGCTGATGCTCGGCCGCACAAACACCACGTTCCGGTCGGTCATGCGCAGATCGTAGACTGCGCCGCTGGCGTCCACGCTCGGCAACTCGATGTCGGTGTGGGGGTCCACCAGCACGGGCTCGCCATAGTCGAGACCGCGCGATGCCAGCTCGCCCTGCATGATGGCCAGCAAGTCGCCGTTCGGCGCCACGTCCTGGGCGTTGGGGCTCGCCCCGGGCGCAAAGTCGCTCGGGCTTTGCGTGCGAAACAGCTCCATTTCCTGAAAGGCGATGATATCGGGTTGCGCAGCCACGACCTCGTCGACCAGCAGTTTGGCCCGCCCGGGAAAATCGCTCTGCTGCACCGCCGCCCACAACCCCGCCACCGCAGGCGGGATCTGCGCCGGCGTCGACACCGCCAGCGACGCATCGACCTCGGCGCCGAAGTACACGTTGCGGGTCATCACCTTCAGCGTCTTGCCCGGCCCCGTGTAGTCTGAAGGCCCGCCCGAGTCGTTTCCGCACCCCAGGCACACGGCTGTCGCAACCAAGAGTGGGCGAGTCCAGTCTGTGGCGAGCATGGCCAAAGCATGCCCGATTGCCCGAAAGCACGCAAAAGGCGGTTCGCCCTGCCCGCCCAGTTAGCGGTATGCTACGCGCGTGTCGCAATTGCACGTCCTCATCGTCGACGATGAAAAGAACATCCGGGCCACCCTGCGCGTGTGTCTGGAAGGCCTGGGCGCCCAGGTCGCCGAATCGGCCTCCCCGCAAGCCGCCCTGGATGCCATGGGCCGTGCGCCCTACGACGTGGTCTTCCTCGACCTTCGCCTGGGCATGCACAGTGGCTTGGATCTGATCCCGCTGCTGCTCGCGGAGAACCCCAACCTGACCATCATCGTGGTGACCGCCTATGCCACGGTGGAAACCGCAGTCGAAGCCATGCGCCGGGGAGCGTGGGACTATCTGCCCAAGCCTTTTGCACCCGCCCAGATCCGCCATCTCATCGAACGCGTCGTCAAGCAGCGGTCGCTCACCGCGCGTGCCGACGATCTGGAGAGCCGGCTGCACAACGAGGCGCCCGATATCTTGCTGTCCTCGTCGTCGCCCGCGGTGCGCTCGGTTCTGGAAGTAGTCAGTCGCGCGGCGCAGGCGGAGGTAGCCGTGTTGTTTCGGGGAGAGAGCGGCACGGGCAAGGGGGTCCTGGCGCGCGCCATGCACGAGCAAAGCAAGCGGCACGAGAGCCCCTTTGTCGTGGTCAACTGCCCTACCCTTTCCGAAGAACTTCTGGCCAGCGAACTCTTTGGCCACGCCAAGGGAGCCTTTACCGGAGCCGTGCGCGATCAGCCGGGGCGGGTCGAGTCGGCACAGGGGGGCACGCTGTTTCTCGACGAGATAGGAGAAATGCCCGCCAATCTCCAGGCCAAACTGCTGCGCTTTCTGCAAGACAAGGAGTTTGAACGGGTGGGCGAGACACGCACGCGGCGGGCGGATGTGCGGGTGGCGGCAGCCACCAACCGCGACCTGGATGTCGAAGTGAAGACCGGTGCATTCCGCGAGGATCTTCTGTATCGGCTCAACGTGATCGAGATCAAGGTTCCCGCTCTGCGCGAACGAGCCGAGGATATTCTTCCCCTGGCGCGACACTTTCTGCGGTTCTTCGCACGAGCCCTCGGACGCCCGGTACCCGAACTTTCCCCCGCAGCCGAACAGGCACTGGCCGGCTATCCCTGGCCGGGCAACGTGCGCGAGTTGCGCAACACCATCGAACGCGCCCTGATTCTCTGGCCCTCGCCGCGCCTAGAACCGCAAGCATTTCCCGAGCGCATCGCGGGCGCCAAGCAACCCCAGCCGACCGTGGGCGGCGACTTCACCCTGGACGCCATCGAGCGCGCGCACATCCAGTCCCTCCTCGCGCGCTCAGCCTCCCTCGACGCCGCGGCGGTCACGCTCGGCATCGACAGCTCGACCTTGTGGCGCAAGCGAAAGCGCTACGAGGAAGCGTCGTAGGCGAATGGCGGGCCTCCGGCACGCGTCACCGCTGGCCTTGGGACTTGATTGGCCTTTTCACCAGAGAGGCCACAGAGCCGGAACTTTGGCAAGTCGCGCCGATGCGAACCCCCGGATGGCGCGAGATTGGCTCCAGGTGCAGAGCGGGGGGCAAACCGCCTAGAAATAGGCGAGGAAAGCGGCCAGGCCGGTGAACTGGTTCTTGCGGTTGTAGACCACGTCGGTCGCGGCACCTTTCTGGAAGATGTCTTTGTTGGCAAAATCCCCGCGCAGT